>CAKTFL010000012.1 GCA_934555855.1 uncultured Sphingomonas sp.
CCCTGCGAACCGGCGATCTGAGCGACCGCGGCAACCGCTCCGAAAGAGCAGCACCGCCGCGGTGAAACCCATCTAGGTGAAGGGTTCCGGACCGTCAAACCCTTTTTTGCATTTTTCTTGCGGTTGGCGCTCCAGCCTAGGTTTTCTGCGGGTTTACGCGTTGTGAACAGGGCGGGCCTAAGCCGCGAGCATGGAAGCAGCTCCCCTCCGCACAGCCGAATCGGGCGAATCACCCCCCGGAACGCTGGCGGCAACAGTGCGTCGCGCGGTTCTCTGGCGATCGGGGAGTCAGATTTTCGGTCAGGCCATTCAATGGGCGGCGACCTTCGTGGTGCTGCGGCTGCTGTCCCCCGGCGACTATGGCCTGTTCGCGATGACGCAGGTCGTGATCGTCCTGCTCAACATGCTCGACGGGTTCGGCCTGGCGAGCGGCCTGATCCAGAAGCACGAGGTCGACCAGCAAGAAGTGCGACAGCTGTTCGGCATGTTGATCCTGCTGAACGGGGCACTGGCGATGGCGCAATGGCTGCTCGCCCCTGTCGCCGCCGACCATTACAACCAGCCCCTCGTAGGGAGCATGTTGCGGGTCCAGGCCCTGCTTCACCTGACGACACCGTTCATCGCCTTGTCCTACGCCCTGCTTTCCCGCCGGATGGACTTTCGCCGACAGGCGACGGCGAACCTTGCGGCGTCGGTGCTTGCCGCACTCACCGCGCTAGGGGGCGCGATGGCCGCCTGGGGCGCCTGGACGCTGGTGGCGGCGCCGATGGTGCTGTTCACCGCCCGCGCACTTCTCCTTACGATTGCTGCGCGAGCATGGGTCTGGCCGAGCTTCGACTTCCGCGGTGCCGGCGCCCTCGCCCGCTTCGGCGGCGTCGTGGCGGTCGGCCAGTTCTTCTGGTTCGTGCAAAGCCAGGCGGATGTCTTCATCGCGGGCCACATCCTCTCGCCGCACCGGCTGGGCCTCTACACGACCGGCCTGTTCCTGACTCAGATCTTCGTGTCGAAGCTGGTGCCGCCGCTTAACGAGGTCGCCTTCTCCTTCTATGCCCGCATGGAGGGGAACGACAGGGTCGCTGCCGCCTTCGCCAGGTCGGTGCAGCTGGTCATGGCGACCGCCATTCCCTTCTATCTCGGCATGGCGACGACGGCCGAACCGCTCGTGCTGACCATGCTAGGGCCGAAATGGGCGGAAGCGGTGCCGGTCGTGCGCCTGCTCGCCCTGGCGATGCCATGGGTCACGTTGCAGGCGCTGCTCACCCCCGCCTGCGACGCGCGCGGCCGGCCGGGGATCGGCGTCGGCAACGGCGCGATCGGCGCGATGCTGCTCGCGGCTGCTTTTCTGGTGGGAATACGCTGGGGAGTGACCGGCATGGCGGTGGCCTGGCTGATCGCCTACCCGCCTTATTTCGCGATCAGTGCCGCGCGCGCGCTGCCGGTGATCGGCGTCAGCGGAAAGGTCGTCGGCCGAGCCGTCCTGCCGGCGCTCCAGGCCGGGATCGCGATGACGATCCTCGTCCTCCTCGTGGACCGGATCCTGCCGCTCGCGGCGCCCGTCACTCGCCTTGCCGTGCTGGTCACGGTCGGAGGGGCTTCCTATCTGGCCTGGCTCGCGACCTTCTCCCGACCGCTCGTCGCGCAGGTGATCGCCCTCGCCCGCCGCCGCTGACGCAAAAAGGGCCGGCACCGCTCGTCGCGATGCCAGCCCCATAAGCTTGGATCGGAAGAACGATCAGCCGGCCGGAGTCGCCTCGGTCGGCTGAGCGGCGGCGCGGGTGCGACGGCGGCGCGGCTTGGGCTCTTCCTCGGCGGCCGCCTCGACATTGCCGCCCGCGCTCAGCGACGGCGGCAGGCGATCCGCCTCGATCGCGGCCGGCGCGGCCTCTTCGGCGGCCGGACGCTCGCGCCTGGGCCGACCACGACGGCGCGGTTCGGCGGGAGCCGCCTCCGCGTCGACCGGCGCGGCCTCATCCGCCAGCGGCGCGGCAGCCACGATCGGCTCCTGCTCGATGGCCTCAACCGGATCAGCATGAGTGCCGCCGGCACCGGCGCGATGATCCTCGCGCCCGCTGCCATTGCGACCGCCACCCTCGCGACCCTCGCGATCGCGGCGACCCTCACGGCGCTGGCTTTCGCGGCGCGGCGCCTCGCCGAACTGATCGCCCGCGCGGATCGGCTCGCCCTCGTCGCCGAATTCGTCGTCGCCCTCGAACTCGCTGTCAAAGCCGTTGACGAAATTCTCGTCGCGCGGACGCCGCTGGCTCTGATCCTCGAAGCGGCTGCGATTCTCGTTCAGGACGCGAAAATAGTGATCCGCGAACTGGAGATAATATTCGGTGTTGACCCGGTCGCCCTGACGCTGCGCATCGGATGCGAGGTTCTTGTACTTCTCATATAGCTGATTGGCGTTGCCGCGCGCCCGATTGTCGATGCGGTTGCCGTTATCGGGCCGGCCGGGATTGCCGCCCTGGCGCTGACCATTGCCACCACCACCACGGCCGCGACGGCGGCCGGCTTGCCGATTGTTGATCAAAAATCTCGTCCTTGTTTCGGGTTCACATCAATCCTGGAACCAACCCCGGCCTCGCTCCGGTACCTCGGGGGACCGTTTCTCGTGCGTCCACGCGCATCGAGCCAGTCACGACTGCCGGACTGCAGCAGCGTGACGGTAGATGCGGGCCCTACGCCCTGCCGTCCAACAACCTGTGTTGAAACACCTGCCCCGGACCTGTTCTAGCGGCCTGTCCGGCAGGGGCACAAGTAAAATATGGGCACGAGCTGCGCCGTTTCAAGTCGTGACGACCAGGCACCTGTCGCGCCGACCCAGGTCCTGGCGGATGCGAACCGTCAACCCCTCGCGCCGGAACAACGCGGCTGCGCTTCCGCCCTGGTCCGCGCCGATCTCGATGCACGCCACCCCGCCGGGCGCGAGCTGAGCCGACAGGCCCGGCGCGAGGCGGCGATAATCGTCCAACCCGTCAAGCCCGGCGAACAGGGCGGATGCGGGTTCATGTGCCCTGACCTCCTCGGGCAGGTCGGCCGTCGTGGCGATATAGGGCGGATTGCACAGGATCAGGTCGTGCGGGTCGCCCGTTCCTTCCCATCCGCCGCGTTCTATCCGCGCACGATCCTCCATGCCCAGCCGCCGCGCGTTGCCCCGCGCCACCCGGATTGCCGCTTCCGACGCATCCAGCCCGATCCCACGCGCACCGGGCCATTCCGCCAGCGCGGCGAGCAGCAGCGCGCCGGAGCCCGTGCCCAGGTCGAGCACGCTCGACGGTCCCGGTGTTCCCCCAAAATGAGCGACCGCGGCCTCGATCAGCGTTTCCGAATCCGCCCGCGGCACCAGCACGCCCGGCTCGACCGCCAGATCGATCGTCCAGAAGGCGCGCGTGCCGGTCAGATAGGCGACCGGCTCATGCCGCACCCGGCGCTCGACCAGCACCGCGAATCCCGCCGGCACCGAATCGCTCAACCGGCCAAGCAGCATCGCTTCGCGGCTCACGCCCAGCGCGTGGGCCATCAGCAGTTCCGCATCGAGCCGCGCCGTCGGGGAAAAGCCGAACCGCGCCGCCGCCGCCGCGATCGCGGCGCGAACGGTCATGAGCCGGCCGCCCTACCCATTGAGCTGCGCGAGCCGCTCCGCCTCGTCTTCGGCGACCAGCGCCCCGACCAGTTCGCCCAGCTCGCCTTCGAGGATTTCCGGGAGGCGGTGCAGCGTCAGGTTGATGCGGTGATCGGTCACGCGCCCCTGTGGAAAGTTGTAGGTCCGGATCCGCTCCGACCGATCGCCCGACCCGACCATCGAGCGCCGCGTCCCCGCCCGCTCATTGGCCAGCCGCTCGCGCTCCGCCTCGTACAGGCGGGTGCGGAGCACCTTCATCGCCTTGGCGCGATTCTTGTGCTGGGAGCGCTCGTCCTGCTGGATCACCACGATCCCGGTGGGAATATGCGTGATCCGAACGGCGGAGTCGGTCGTATTGACATGCTGCCCGCCGGCTCCCGACGAGCGGTAGATATCGACGCGCAGGTCCTTGTCCTCGATCTGGACGTCGACCTCTTCCGCTTCGGGCAGCACCGCCACCGTCGCGGCGGAAGTATGGATACGCCCGCCCGCCTCCGTCACCGGCACGCGCTGGACCCGGTGGACGCCGCTCTCGAATTTCAACCTGGCGAACACGCCCGCCCCGACGATCGACGCGACCACTTCCTTGTAACCGCCGACCTCGGACGCGGAAGCGGAGATCAGCTCCACCCGCCAGCCCTGCGCCTCCGCATAGCGCTGGTACATGCGGAGCAGGTCGCCCGCGAACAGCGCCGCCTCGTCGCCGCCGGTGCCGGCGCGCACCTCCAGCATCGCCGCGCGCTCGTCCGCCGCGTCGCGCGGCAGCAGCGCCAGCGCCAGCCGCCGGTCGGCCTCGGCCAGCGCCGCGTCGTTCGCGACCAGCTCGTCGGCCGCCATCGCGCGCAGCTCGACATCGCTTTCCTGCGTCATGTAGCGGAGCGACTCCGCCTCCTGGCGCAGCCGCCGCACCTCACCGGCCGCCGCCGCGACCGGCTCCAGCTCGGCATATTCCTTGGACACCTGCACGAAGCGATCCGACGGCAGGTCGCCCGTTGCCATCATAGCCTGCAACTCGTCCCGGCGCGCCTCGATCTGCCGGATGCGCTCCAGCGAGATGGTGGTCATGAAAGGCCGATCACGGAAGAAAGCCTCGCCTCATGATCCTGCAGATCGGTGCCGAGCATCTTCAGGCGCCTGACAATCTCACCGTCGATGCGCCGCACCGACTCGATCGCGAGCGGATTCGCCTTCACCGCCCTGTCGAAGCGCTTGCGGGAGGAGCCGCTCGCGACCAGCTCCGCCGTGAAACCCTGCCGCCGGAACTGGGCAACACGGCCGATCGCGTTCGCGACCACGTCGTCTTCCTCGGCGACCACGATGACGTCGACGCGAGCAAACTCCGGCTCCTCGATCAGCATCGCCAGCCGCTCGACCCCGGCCGCCCAGCCCACGCCCGGCGTCTCCGGTCCGCCGAGCGAGCCGATCAGCCCGTCATAGCGGCCGCCCGCCAGCACCGTCCCCTGCGCGCCCAGCCGGTCGGTGACGAACTCGAACGCGGTGTGCCGGTAATAATCCAGCCCGCGCACCAGCCGCGCGTTGCGGGTCCACTTGACCCCCGCCGCGTCCAGCCCCTTCGTCACCGCTTCGAAGAACGCCCGCGCCTCCTCGGTCAGATAGGCATCGATATCCGGCGCCGAGTCCGCGACCGGCCGATCCCTCGGATCCTTGGAATCGAGAATCCGCATCGGGTTCTTGTCGAGCCGGACCAGGCTTTCCTCGGACAGCACGTCCCGATGCGCCTCGAAATGGGCGACCAGCGCCTCGCGCCAGGCGTCGCGCGTCGCGGCATCGCCCAGCGTGTTGAGCTGAAGCGTCACGCCATCGGCAATGTTCAACTCGTGCAGCAGCTGGTCCGCCATCACCAGCAGCTCGACGTCCGCCGCGGGCTCGGCCGCGCCGATCACCTCGGCGTCGATCTGGTGAAACTGCCGGAACCGCCCCTTTTGCGGCCGTTCGTAACGGAACACCGGGCCGCTGGTCGCCAGCTTGATCGGCGCGTATTGCTGCCACCCTTCGCTCAGATAGGCCCGCGCGATGCCCGCCGTGAACTCAGGGCGGAGGGTGATCGAATCGCCGCCCCGGTCCTGGAAGGTGTACATCTCCTTCGACACCACGTCCGTGGTCTCGCCGATCGAGCGCGCGAACACCGTCGTGTCCTCGAACACAGGAATATCCACCCGCCCGAAGCAGTAGAGCGAGCGCACCCGTTCGAACGCCGCGAGAACATGGGCGAAGCGCCGCTGGTCCTCGCCGAAAATGTCCTGGGTTCCGCGGACCCGTTTGGGAGTCTGCACGCGCGGCGTGCGGGGCGGCATTTCGATACGAGCCATAACGCCCGCGCATCTAGGCGAGCCGGGGGCGGAGCGCTAGCACCTGTCCATGTCTGACACAAACACCGGGCTCAGGCTGGGCAAGCGCATCGCCCCGCCCCGCTTCCTGCTGTTCGCCGCCTTGTTCGTCGCGGGGCTGGTTGGCCTGATCCCGATGCTGGGAAGCGGCCGGGGCGTGATGGTCGCCTTCGACTTCGCCGCCGCCGTTTTCCTGCTGTCGCTGGCGGGCCTGTTCCGCCGCGGCGAAGCGGCTGAGATGCGCCGCGCCGCCGTGGCCAACGACGCCAACCGCGCCGTGCTGCTCGGCGTCACCGGCGCGACCATGCTCGTCATCCTGATCGCCGTCGCGGACGAACTGAAGGGCAAGAACGACACGCTCGCGATCGGCATCGTGCTGACCACCCTGGTGCTCGCGTGGCTGTTCTCCAACATGATCTATGCGCTGCATTACGCGCACCTCTTCTATTCGCCCGACCACGATGGGGACGGCGACACCGGCGGGCTGGACTTCCCGCAATGCGACGAGCCCGATTACTGGGATTTTCTGTATTTCAGCTACACGCTGGGCATGACGTTCCAGACATCGGACGTGTCGATCACCGCGCGCCGGATACGCCGGGTGGTGATCGGCCAGTGCCTTGCCGCGTTCGTGTTCAACCTCGGCGTGGTCGCCTTCACCATCAACGTACTGGGCGGCGGGTAACCGGCACGTAACCAGGCCCTAAAGGACTGGACGGCTGACCTATTGCGGGCCTAGTCTTGCCGCACCGCAACAAAGGGCCCTTCATGATCCGTCAGTTCGCGCTTGCCACCTTCCTCGCTTCCGCCGCCACTGCCGCTTTGGCCCAGGTCCCGGCCGGCAACACCGCGCCGCAGCCGGTGCCGTTCGTCGACACGGTTCCGCAGGCGCGCGACACGCCCTATCCCGGTGTGATCCAGCTCGACGTCGACGCGACCGACAATCTGCGCGGCATCTTTCGCGTCCACGAGATGATCCCGGTCGCCAAGGCCGGGCACACCGTTCTGCTTTACCCGAAATGGTTGCCCGGCGCCCATTCCCCCCGTGGCGAGATCGAGAAGTTGGCCGGCCTGGTGATCCGCGCCAACGGCCGCGTCCTGCCCTGGACCCGTGATCCCGTCGACGTTTTCGCCTTTCACATTGACGTGCCGCAAGGGGCCAGGCGCCTCGACCTCGAGTTTCAGTTCATCTCCGCCACGGCCCCCAATCAGGGCCGGGTCGTCGCCACCCCGACCATGATCTCGCTTCAGCCGAACTCGGTCAGCCTTTACCCCGCCGGCTATTTCACCCGTCAGATTCCGGTGAAGATGACCGTGAAATATCCCGACGGCTGGACCGCGGCGGGCGCGGTCCCGGCAAAGCGGGGTATGGGCGCGAACGCCTCCACCTACAGCTACGACCAAACCAACTACGAGGTACTGGTCGACTCGCCCACCCTGGCGGGCCGCTACGGCAAGAGCTGGGCGCTGTCGCCGCGCGTCGACCTCAACGTCTATGCCGACGATCCCAACGAGCTGGAGGCCGCGCCCGACCAGATCGCCGCCCACCAGCGGCTGGTCGACCAGGCGGCAAAGACCTTTGGCGCGCAGCATTACGACAAGTACGAGTTCCTGCTGTCCATCTCCGATCAGCTCGGCAGCATCGGCCTGGAGCATCACCGCTCGTCCGAGAACGGCGTCGACCCCGGCTATTTCACCGACTGGAACTCGGGGCCCGGCGAGCGCAACCTGCTGCCGCACGAGTTCACCCACAGCTGGGACGGCAAGTTCCGCCGCGGCGCCGATCTGTGGACGCCCGACTTCCGCACGCCGATGCGCGACTCGCTTCTCTGGGTCTATGAGGGACAGACGCAGTTCTGGGGCTATGTTCTCCAGGCGCGCTCGGGCCTGGTGTCGAAGCAGGACACGCTCGACCAATATGCTTCGATCCTCGCCATCTACGACACCGCGCCGGCGCGCGCCTGGCGTCCGCTGATCGACACCACCAACGACCCGGTCATCTCGGCGCGCCGCCCCAAGGGCTGGACCAGCTGGCAACGTTCGGAGGACTATTACAACGAAGGGCTGATGGTCTGGATGGAGGTCGATGCGATGCTCCGCCAGAAGTCGAACGGCGCCAAGTCGATCGACGATTTTGCCCGCGCCTTTTTCGGCGTGCGCGACGGTGATTACGGTGAGCTGACCTATGATTTCCAGGACGTGGCGGCGACGCTGAACCGGATCGTGCCCTATGACTGGGTCGGTTTCCTCGACCAGCGCCTGACGGAAACGGGCAAGCCCGCGCCGATCCAGGGTTTCGCGATGAACGGCTACAAGCTCGTCTACACCGCCGAGCCGACCAAATTCTTCAGCACCGCCGAAAAAAAGCGCGGCACCGATGCCAGCTATTCGATCGGCCTGGTCGTCAACAAGGACGGCGATGTCACCGCCAGCATCTGGAACTCGGCGGCGTTCAAGGCCGGCGTGGATGTCGGCACCAGCATCGTCGCAGTGAACGGCGAAAGCTGGTCGGGCGACCGGCTGAAGGCCGCGATCGTCGCCGCCAAGGGCACGCGCGAGCCGATCCGCCTGACGGTCAAGAACCAGGACCGGGTGCGCGAGGCCCTGATCGACTACCATGACGGCCCCCGTTATCCGCGCCTGCAAAAAGTCGGCACGGGCGAAGGCGGACTCGACAGGCTGCTCGCGCCGCGCCGCTGAGGCAAAGCGGGCTCCGGCCCGGGCGCGTACCCAAGGCCGGCCCTTTTCGAACCCGCGTGCAATCTGGGCCGCCGCGGCCTGTCTCGACTATCCGGGCAGGCTGCGCTACCCGGTGGCGTTTGGAACGGGACCGGCTCGATCGGGACCTGACCGACCCACATATTTGTCAGCAGGTTAAAAGGGACTCCATGCGTATCGACCTGATCCCCGTGGGCAAGAGCCCGCCCGATGACCTCAATGTCATCATCGAAGTGCCCGTCGGCGGCGAGCCGGTGAAATATGAATTCGACAAGGCGTCCGGTGCGCTCTTCGTCGACCGCATCCTGCACACGCCGATGCGCTACCCGGCCAATTACGGCTTCGTGCCGCACACGCTGTCGCCGGATGGCGATCCGCTTGACGCGCTGGTGATCGCCCGCTCGCCCTTCGTGCCGGGCTGCGTCGTGCGCGCGCGTCCGATCGCGGTGCTGAACCTGGAGGATGAGGCCGGCGGCGACGAGAAGCTGGTGTGCGTGCCGGTCGACTCGACCTTCCCTTATTACGCCAATGTCGGCGAGAAGGACGACCTGCCGGAGATCATCTTCCAGCAGATCGAGCACTTCTTCACCCACTACAAGGATCTTGAAAAGCAGAAGTGGGTGCGGATCGGCACCTGGGGCGGCCGCGACGAGGCACGTCGCATCACCTTGGAAGCGATCGACCGCTACAACAACGCCAAACAGGCGGGCGAAGACGCGCCCGGCATGGAACAGGCCTGATCCATCGGCGCCGGGCCCGCTTCGGCGGCGCCCGGTGCGATACCAGCCGCATCACCCGATCGGTGCGCGCCGAGCCTCCCACCCCGGTCGTGCCGAGCCTGTCGAAGCACCGCCCTTCTTTCTTCGTCTGAACAGGCAGGGCGGCCTGTCGACAAGCTCAGGGCAAACGGAGCTGGATCACCCCCGCCCCGCCAGCCTTTCCAGCGCAGGCCCGGCCACCCGGTGCACCGTCCACTCGTCCATCCCCACCGCGCCCACCGCGCGGTAGAAGGCGATCGCGTCGGCATTCCAGTCGAGCACCGACCATTCGAACCGGGCGCATCCGCGTTCGACCGCCAGCCTCGCCAGATGCCGCAGCAGCGCGCTGCCGACGCCATGCCCGCGCGCGGCCGGGGTCACGTACAGATCCTCCAGATACAGCCCGCGCCGCCCCGTCCAGGTCGAAAAGTTGTGAAAGAAGAGCGCAAAGCCTGCCGCCTCACCATCGACTTCCGCGATCACCGCTTCGGCGGCCGCCCGCTCGCCGAACAGGGCATCGACCAACATCGGTTCCGTCGCCTCCACCGCATCGGGCTCCCGCTCGAACGCCGCAAGCTCGCGCACGAAGCTCAGGATCTGCGCGACATCCTGGCGCCCTGCCGGACGAACCGTCGTCATGCGCTCGCCTCCGCTTCGGGCAATGACGGCGCCCCGCCCCTGTCTCCACCCGCGCGCGCGGCCATGACGCATCCCGCCACGATCAGGCCGGTGCCCGCCACCGTCGCCGCCGTCAGTCTTTCCCCGAACATCCACCACCCCATGATCGCCGCCCAGATGAAGGCGGTATATTCCACACTCAGCAATATCTTCGCCTCCGCCCGTGCATAGGCCCAGGACAGGGCCAGCAGCGAGATGACCGCCAACCCGGCCGCCATCACCAATGCCGGCCATTGTGCCGCGCTTGGGAGGGTCAGCAGGAACGGCGCGCCGAGCAGCAGCAGCGCCGTCACGAACAGGTTCTGGAAGAAGGCGATCTCCAGCGGCCCGGCGCGCTGCGCCTGCGCGCGCGCGACCACCAGATTCGCCGCATATATGAGGGCAGAGCCGAGCACGGCCGCCATGCCGATCGCCGTGTCGGGGCCATGACGTCCATCCAGCCGCCCCGCCATGACAACGCCCACTCCCGCCAGTCCCAGCATTGATGCCGCGACCGAGCGCCATCCGACCGCTTCCTTCAGGAACAGCGCGGCAAGTCCTAGGGCGATCAGCGGCGCGATGAACGACAGGGCGATCGCCTCCGCCAGCGGCACGCGCGCGATGCCCCAGAAGAACGCCAGCGCCATCGCCGTGACCAGGACGCTGCGCCCCGCATGGATCGCGATGACCGCCCGCGCGGGCAGTACCGGACGCGTCAGGCCGTAGCTGACGGCGGTGATCGCCAGCCCCGCCGCAACCCGCCACAACAGCGCCGAGTAGACGCCCATCGCGATCACCAGCCCCTTCATCAGGGCATCCATCACGCTGTACGTCGCGATCCCGAACGCGGCCGCGCCGAGTGCAGGAAGGGGCGAGGGACGGCTCACCACGCCGGCTTAGCTGTCGGATCGGCTCGCCGCTAGCGCAACGTCATCCGGTCGCCCTCGATATGCACCGAGCCGATCTTGCGGAGATAGGTCTGGCCGAGCAGCGAGACGCCGCCCCCTTCAAGAACGACGCCGCGCACATCGGTGGCGCGCTTGCCGTCCAGCACCAGGCTGGCGATCCGCACGTCCTGCCCGCGCACCGGACCGCCGGCACCTTGGGCCACTTCGGTGAACTGGCCGGGGTCGAAGGCCACATGGGCACGTCGCGCATCGTCCACGGTCAACGCCACCATGTCGGCGCCGGTATCGACGACGAAGCGGACGGGTTCGTCATTGACGTCCGCCACGGTCAGGAAATGCCCGCTATCCCGGCGTTCGAGCACGGTTTGCACCGGCTGGTCGGTGGTTGCCGCCGGTTGCGGCAGCGGCGCAGCCACCGGGGCGGGAGGACGAGCCAGCGCCAGGCCGATCGTGACCCCAACGGCGCTGACGATGGCAGGGCGATCTTCATGGGCAGCAGCCTAGCCGGACATGCCTGCCGGGCCGCTAAGCCGGATGGTGAACCCGGCAGTCAGGGATCACTCCGCCGCGACGGCCGGAGCCTCTCGCGCCGCCTCGATCTCGGCAGCCTTGCCCTCCACCAGCCTGACGATGTGCTCGATCATGTCCTCGTCCTGGACATGATGGTCGGTGACGCCGGACAGATAAACCATGTGGCGGCCGTTGCCGCCACCGGTGATGCCGATATCCGTCTCGCGCGCCTCGCCCGGCCCGTTGACGACGCACCCAAGCACCGACAGCGACATGGGCGTGCGGATATGCGTCAGCCGCTCCTCGAGCGCCTGCACCGTGCGGATCACGTCGAATCCCTGGCGCGCGCAGCTGGGACAGGACACGACCCGCACGCCGCGATTGCGGATGCCCAGTCCCTTGAGGATCTCGAACCCGACGCGCACCTCTTCCTCGGGCTCCGCCGACAGCGACACGCGGATCGTGTCGCCGATGCCGAACCACAAGAGGCTGCCAATGCCGATCGACGATTTCACCGTCCCCCCGATCAGCCCGCCCGCCTCGGTGATGCCCAGGTGCAGCGGACAGTCGGTCGCTTCCGCCAGCCCCTGATAGGCGGCGACGGCCAGGAAGATGTCCGACGCCTTCACCGCCACCTTGTATTCGTGGAAGTCATGGTCCTGGAGCAGCTTGATATGGTCCAGCGCCGATTCGACCAGCGCATCGGGGCAGGGCTCGCCATATTTCTCCAGCAGGTCACGTTCCAGGCTGCCGGCATTGACGCCGATGCGGATCGCACACCCGTTCGCCTTGGCCGCGCGCACCACCTCCGCCACGCGCTCGGACGAGCCGATATTGCCGGGATTGATCCGCAGGCACGCCGCGCCCGCATCCGCGGCCTCCAGCGCGCGCTTGTAGTGGAAATGGATGTCGGCGACGATCGGCACGCGCGCGGCGCGGGTGATCTGCCTGAGCGCGGCCGTCGATTCGACGTCGGGACAGGAGACGCGGATGATGTCCGCCCCGGCCTCCTCGCAGCGGCGGATCTGGTTGATGGTCGCGACCGCGTCGCTTGTCGGGGTGTTGGTCATCGTCTGGACGGTGACCGGCGCATCACCGCCGACGGGAACGTTGCCGACCATGATCTGGCGGCTCGGGCGGCGGACGATGTCGCGCCAGGGACGGACCGAGGACATGGGCCGCCTATACGCCTCCGCGCTGCCGCCCGAAAGAGCGCAAGCGTCTGGCGCGGCGGCGATCCTGCTCCTAGATGCCTTGGCGATGGCTTCGACGATCCCCGCCAAGGCTCCCGGACGGCATTACGGCATGGACTGGCTGAGGATCGGCGCGTTCGCCCTTCTCATCCTGTATCACATCGCCATGGTATTCGTGCCTTGGGACTTCCATGTGAAATCCAGTCATTCGGCACCCTGGCTGACCCTGCCGATGCTCGCCACCAATGCCTGGCGGCTGACCCTGCTGTTCCTGGTGTCGGGCTATGCCAGCCGCTTCCTGCTCGCCAGGTCGCAAAGCGCCGGCGCGTTCATCAGGCAGCGCAGCCTGCGCCTGCTGCTGCCGCTCGCGTTCGGGATCGTGGTGATCGTGCCTCCCCAGTCCTGGGTGGAGCTGGTGACCAAGCACGGCTATGCTGGCAGCCTGCCGGACTTTTGGCTGAAGGACTATTTCCGCTTCACCGACCTCGCCGGGGTCGCGCTGCCCAGTTGGAACCATTTGTGGTTCGTCGGCTATCTGTGGGTCTATACCGCCGTGCTGGCGCTGCTGGCGGCACTGATCCGCCTGCCCCGCGCGCAGCGGCTGTTCGACCGGGTCTTCGCCGGACCGGCGGTGGTGCTGGTCCCGCTCGCCTGGCTGATGTGCGTCCATGGCTGGTGGTTCACCATGTCCGCGGAGACCCACCGGCTGTTCGCCGATCCCGTTGCCCACCTGACGTTCCTGCCCGCCTTCCTGTTCGGTTTCGGCCTGGCCCGGTCCGCGCCAGCGATGGCCGCGATCGAGCGGCTGTGGCGCCCGGCGGGGCTGGCGGCGATTGTCGCCTATGCCG
>CAKTFL010000013.1 GCA_934555855.1 uncultured Sphingomonas sp.
CTGCCTTCCTCCCCTGTTTACGGAGGCGTTCTCGCCCCTCGTTTCACGTCAGTCGGGTACAAATCGGCACCGGCCCGCAAGGGGCTGATGTCCGCATCCGCACGCTATATCGTTCGTCTTTGCTGGCCTCAGGCTCACATGGTCCGCAATCGTTTGTCAAATAAATTGTGCAACCGTTTGCAGAGTGGAAGCGGCAGGCATTCGATCGCCATCAAAACGCCCCGGTCAGGACGACGTGCGGTCGCCGTCGGGGGGGACGAACAGGGGTAGCGCCGATGCCTCGTCGCTGGCCGGCGCCTCGAAGTTCGACACGGTGACGCCAACCAGGCGGATGCCCGTTTCGGGCGGGTAGATCGAGCGAACGAGGTCGAGGCTCGCCCGGTGAAGCAGTGCCCGGTCCGCGACCGCGCCCGCATGGCTGCGGCTGCGGGTGATCTGGCGAAAGTCCTGGAACTTGATCTTCACGGTCACGGTCCGGCCGAATGCCTGGGCCTGTTCGCACCAGCCCCAGACATCGTCCGCCATGCGTAGCACGCCCGCCTCGATCTCCGCCGGATCGGTCAGGTCGCGGTTAAAGGTGGTCTCCGATCCCGACGACTTGCGGACTCGGTTCGGGTTGACCGGCCGGTGATCCTCGCCCCGCGCGATGGCGTGGTACCAGCCGCCCGAGCTGCCGAAATGCTCCTCCAGAAAGGCGAGCGACTTGGCGCGCAGGTCGGCCCCCGTCTCGATGCCCAGCCGCTTCATCTTCGCCGCGGTGACCGGCCCGACCCCGTGGAAGCGCGCGACCGGCAGCGTTTCGACCCAGGCCTCGCCCATGCCCGGCGTGACGGCGAACTGGCCGTTGGGCTTGCGGTGATCGGAGGCGAGCTTGGCCAGGAACTTGTTGTACGACACGCCGGCCGAGGCGGTGAGGCCCGTTTCCTCGAGGATGCGGGCGCGGATCGCCTTGGCGGTCGCCCAGGCGGTCGGCAGCCCCGCGCGGTTGTCGGTCACGTCCAGATACGCCTCGTCCAGCGACAGCGGCTGGATCAGCGAGGTATATTCGGCGAAGATCGCGTGGATCTGCCGCGAGACCGCCTTGTAGACATGGAATCTCGGCGGCACGAAGATCAGGTCGGGACAGCGGCGAAGCGCGGTGACCGAGGGCAGGGCGCTGCGGACGCCGAATGCCCTGGCCTCGTAGCTTGCCGCGGCGACCACGCCCCGCGCGGCGGCATGGCCGACCGCCACCGGCCGGCCGCGCAGGGCCGGCTGGTCACGCTGTTCCACGGACGCGAAAAAGGCGTCCATGTCGACATGGATGATCTTGCGAGTCGATCCGCCGCCCATCCGGCGGTCTATAGCAAGATTGGAACGAATAAGGAACGACGGATCCTGATCCTACGCCGCCGCGCCACCCCGCGCCTGGGCCACATAGCCATCTACCCGCTGTTCGAGCACGTCGAGCGGCAGCGGGCCGCCGAGCAGCAGGGCATCGTGAAATCGGCCGAAATCGAAGCGCCCGCCCAGCGCCGCTCGCGCCTTGTCGCGCAGGCGCAGGATGGTCACCTTGCCGACCATGTAGCTGCACGCCTGTCCCGGCATGACGGCGTAGCGCTCGACCTCCTGGCCGGACAGCGAGATCGGATCGCCGTCGATGCCGGACAGCGTCTGCACAGCCTGTTCGCGGCTCCAGCGCCTGGCGTGGATGCCGGTGTCGACCACCAGCCGGCCCGAGCGGAGCAGCGCATCGTGGATATAGCCCAGCTCCCAGGCGGGCTGGTCGCGGTAGAAGCCCATCTCGTCGGCAAGCTGTTCGGCATACAGCGCCCAGCCCTCAACATAAGCACCGAAAAACAGCATCTTGCGATAGGTGGGCAGATCGGACTCGCGTTGCAGCGTGATCTGGAGATGGTGACCGGGAACGCCCTCGTGAAAGGTCGTGGTCGGCATGAACCAGAACGGCGCCTCGGCCGTGTCGCGCAGGTTGAGCCAGTAGATGCCGGGCCGGGTGCCGTCGAGGCTGCCCTCGGTATAATGGGTGGAGGCGCCCGCCTCCGTCGCGGGCGGAATGCGGCGGATTTCCAGCGGCGTTCGGGGCAGCGTCGCGAAATAGGCGGGCAGGCGCTTCTCCATAGCCTGGACCAGCGCGTTGAGGTCGTCGATCTCTTTCGCCTTGCCCGCATCCGTATTCGGGTAAAGGTAGCGAGGGTCCTTGTAGAAGGCGGCATAGCGTTCGGCGACGCTGCCCTGGCTCATGCCCAGCCGGCGGAACAGCGTATCGGCGCGCGCGGACAGCTCGCGCGTCACCTCCAGGCCCATGCGATGCACCTCGTCAGGCGACAGGTCCGTTGTGGTCTGCGCGCGTAGGCTGGCCGCGTAATACGCCTCACCATCGGGCAGCCGCCACACGCCCGCGTCGTGAACCGCGCGCGGGCGGAACGACGCGAGCAGCGCCATCTGGCGGTCGAGCGCGGGAACGACCCGGTGCTCGTAGATCGCGCTCGCCCGTGTCTTCCAGTCGCCGGGAATCTTCTTTGCGGCGGCACGGGTAGCGAGCGAAGTGACGAGGCTGGACGAGGCGGCGGGCTGGCGGAGCACCTTCATCTGAGCGAGCGCGCCGTCGATCGCGAAATCGGGCGGGATCACGCCCAGACCAGCATCGTGGCGGGCGCGCTCCACCTCCTGATCCATCAGTCCGGCTAAAGCATCGAGGCGCGCCAGATACGCCTCCGCGTCGGCGACCGACTGCACGGGGTGCTGGCTGTCGAGGAAGTCGGGCACGCTGGCATAGGCGCCGTTCAGCTGGCTGAGCACATAGGGGCTGCCAGCGCCGGTGCCGCCATAGCGGAAGCGGCGATTGGCCACATCCGTCGCCGCCAGATCGTACACCGCCGCGTCATAGTCGAGCACGCGGGCGGGGCTGAGCGCTGCGCGATCGATGCCGCGCAGACGCGCGAGCTGCGCGGTGACCGTGGCTTTCCGCCGGGCAATGGCGGCCAGCGATCCGTCGTCCAGCCGCGACCGGGCCACCTTGCGGTCACCCGTATCCAGTCCCAGCGAGGTGGCGGTCATCGGGCTGTCGTCCAGCGCCGTGTCCACGAACGCATCCAGCGTGGCGCTAAGCGCCGCATCGGCGCCGCCCGGGGCGGCGGCGGATCGGGCAGGAACCGCCAGGACAGCGGCAGAAGCGAGACAGAAATCGCGACGATTCAACAACAAGCCCTCCGGACGATGCCGGCACCGTACAGCGGGAGCCCCGCCGTGCAAGCGCCGTCAGGCGTCCGGCGGAGCGGTGTTCAGCGATCCACCATCGCCATCTGGCGTTCGCTGTAGCGGGGTCCCGACACCGTCTCCGGCCGCAGCGCCTCGTCCAGGCGGGTCATGTCAGCCCCGTCGAGCCGGATGTCGGCCGCGGCGACGTTCTCCTCCAGATAAGCGCGGCGCTTGGTACCGGGGATCGGGATGACATCCTCCCCCTTGTGGAGCAGCCAGGCGAGCGCGACCTGGCCGGGCTTCATGCCCTTCGTCTCGGCGACCTCCCGCACGGCATCGGCGGCGCGCATGTTCGCGGCGAAGTTCTCGCCCTGGAAACGGGGATCGCCACGGCGGAAATCGCCCTCGGGATAGTCCTCGGCGGGTTTGGCGGTGCCGGTCAGGAACCCGCGGCCGAGCGGGCTGAACGGCACCAGCCCGATGCCGAGTTCGCGCAGGAGCGGAATGATTTCCTGTTCCAGATTGCGCTCCCACAAGGAATATTCGCTCTGCAAGGCGGTGACCGGCTGCACCGCATGGGCGCGGCGAATGGTGTCGGTGCCGGCCTCCGACAGGCCGAAGTATCGCACCTTGCCCTCCTCGATCAGCCGGCTCACCGCTCCCGCGACATCCTCGATCGGCACGGCAGGATCGACGCGATGCTGATAGAACAGGTCGATGTGATCGGTGCCGAGCCGGCGCAGCGATGCTTCGGCCACGGCGCGGACATGTTCGGGCCGGCTGTCGGTGCCCGCCACCGTCCCGTCGGCGATGTCGAAGCCGAATTTGGTCGCGATCACCACCTCGCTCCAGCGCCCCTTCAGCGCGCGGCCGAGCAACTCCTCGTTGGTGAACGGGCCATAGACTTCGGCGGTGTCCAGAAACGTGACGCCCAGCTCGATGGCCCGATGCAGGGTCGCGATCGACTCCGCATCGTCGAACGTGCCGTATGACTGGCTCATGCCCATGCAGCCGAGTCCGAGGGCGGATACATGCAGCCCCTGGCTGCCGAGGGCGCGCTGGTGAAGCATTGCGGGTTCCTTGTCGCGGGTTCGGCCGGATGGCCGGGCCATGTCCGTCAGAACGATCGCCGCCACCGATGGTCCCATGCCGGCCCGGAAAAGCATCGGCGCGGCATAGGGCAAGGCGCCGGCGCAAGACGGCGGTGGCGGATGCGCTGGCCGTTGCCATATTGACGAGGTTGGCAGGGCCCAGAGGTGAACGAGAGACATGACTGACACCGCGACCGGCCCGCTCGGCCAACCCATCACGATCCATATCTGGCGCGAGAAATACCGCCATGGCGAAGAGGCGACGCCGTCCGACAGTTTTCGCCGGGTCGTGAACGGCGTCTATGCCGGCGACAGCGCCGAGGAGCGGGATCGCGCGCTCGCCGCGCTGGAGGCGCGGGACTGGGTGCCGGGCGGGCGTATCTTCGCGGGCGCGGGCACGGGCAAGCGGGTGACCTGGATCAACTGCTTCGTCAGTCCCACGATCCAGGATTCGATGGACACTGAGCCCGACCTGCCGGGCGTCGGGATCATGCCCGCGCTCAGCGTCGCCGCCTTCACCCAGCAGCAGGGCGGAGGGATCGGCATGGACTTCGGCACCCTGCGTCCTGACGGCGCGCTGGTCGGGCGGACCGGCTCGGTCTCGTCGGGCGTGATCCCGTTCATGGCGATGTGGGACGGGATGTGCGTGACCATCCGGTCGAGCGGATCGCGGCGTGGCGCGATGATGGGCGTGCTGCCGATCTGGCACCCGGACGTGATCGCCTTTGTCACCGCCAAGACGCAGAAGGATTTCTTGCGGAACTTCAACGTCTCAGTCGCCGTCACCGATGACTTCATGGCGGCGGTGAAGAGCGGCACGGAGTGGGACCTGGGCTTCACGGTGCCGCGGGCGGACGGCAACCATGTCGCGGTGACGAAGCGCGAGGGACGGCCCTGGTACGTCTATCGCCGCGTTCCTGCGGCCGAGCTGTTCGACCTGATCACGCGCACCACCTACGATCATGCAGAGCCGGGCGTGATCTTCATCGATCGCGTGAACCGCCTCAACAACCTGAACTATTGCGAGACGATCGCCGCCACCAACCCGTGCGGCGAGCAGCCGCTGCCGCCGAACGGCGATTGCGACCTGGGCCACGTCAACCTCGCCAACATGGTGCTCGATCCGTTCACCGACCGGGCCCGGGTGGATTGGGAGCGGCTGCGCGCCGCGGTGAGGGTGGGGGTGCGGTTCCTCGACAATGTGCTCGATACCTCGCCCTTCCCGACCCCCGAGCAGAAGGCGGAGGCGCTGGCGAAGCGTCGCGTCGGCCTGGGCTATACGGGGCTGGGAAATCTGCTCCAGCAGATGCGCGTGCGCTATGGTCGCGCCGCCGTGCCGCTGGTCGAGCAAGTGGGACGGGCGATCGCCGAAGAGGCGTATCGCAGCTCGTTGGCGCTGGCGCAGGAACGGGGTCCCTTTCCCGCGTACGACAAGGAGCGGTTCGCCCGGGCGCCGTTTCTCGCCAGGTTGCCGCAGGATCTGGTGGCCGGGATCGCGGAGCATGGCATTCGCAACGGTGTGCTGCTGACGCTTGCGCCGACAGGAACCACCTCAATCCTGTACGGCAATGTCAGCTCGGGCGTCGAGCCGACCTTCGCCTGGCATTACACCCGCAATGTGGTGGTGGATCAGACCGCGACCCGGCAGCAGCACGAAAGCTTCGAGGTCGAGGATTACGGCTGGTATCTCTACAGCCGCCGGCCCGATCACGACCCGGCCGCGCCGATGCCCGACTATATGGTCACCGCGCTGGAACTGGGCGTCGAGGATCATATCGCCGTGGCGGCCGCGGCGCAGGCATGGGTGGATGCCGCGATCTCCAAGACGATCAACTGCCCCGCCGAGATGGCTTACGAGGATTTCCGCCAGGTCTACCTGTCCGCCTACGACCAGGGGATGAAGGGATGTACCACCTATCGGCCGAGCGGGCTGCGCGGCGCGGTGCTGGCGGTGAAGGGGGACAAACCCGCCGAGCCGGTATCGGCCACGGCGACCCCCAGCGAGGTGCTGAAGCGCCCGGAGGTGCTGAACGGCAAGACGATCAAGATCAAATGGCCGATCGACGGCGAGAACTACTACCTTACCATCAACGACTATGTTCACGAAGACGGCCGGCGCGTGCCGTTCGAGATCTTCATCTCGACAAGCTCGGTGGAGAATTTCGAGACCATGGCGGCGCTGACCCGCACGCTGTCGGCGGCCTGCCGGCGCGGCGACGCGACCTTCCTGTTCGAGGAGCTGGAGCGCGTTCACTCACCCAAGGGCGGCGCGCTGATCCGCCTCGCGCATGAAACGAAGGGCAGCTACGCACCGAGCCTGATCGCGCTGATCGGCCGCATCCTGCGCCAGCATTCCGAGCCGCAACACGAACTGTTCGACGAGGATGGCGAGCCGTGTCCGGCGTGCAAGCGGCGCACTGCCCATATGATGGAAGGATGCCTGACCTGTCGGCAGTGCGGGTACAGCAAGTGCGGCTGACCGATCGGGGCGGTGCCGCCGGGCGGGCTGCTCGCGACGTCGCTAGGGGGTTGCTCCTCCCACGACATTGACGGCAGCGTGGCGCGCATGGGCCTGGATATTTTCGATCAGTTTGGTCCGCGGGCTGTTGCACGGGCTGGATGCCCGCCCAGCCGATATGCGGGTGGGGATGAAGTTGGGTACACACCACGCCCCCGAGACCAAACAGCTAGGCGAGGGCCAGCGCCTGCACCGCCAGGATCGCCGCCGCGAGCAGAAAGAGGATGGCGATGCCGATCCGGACAGCGCGAAGCGGCAACGCCGCCCAGCCTGCCTCTCCGAGCATCGCCGCAGGGGCGATCGCCGCCAGTCCGCCGATCGTGGCGCCGGCCGCGGCCAGCCATGGCACCGGGCTGCGCGCGGCAAGCACCAGGACGACCAGCTGCACGCCGTCCCCGAACAGCAGGATGAACAGGCCGAGCGCGCTCGTTGCGAAGGCGCCCAGTCGCCAGCCCTCCAGCCGGTCGGGCGCCTTGACGGGCAGCAGCGCGCCGCCGCCCTGAAGCCCCAGCGCGAAGGCGAGCATCATCAGCCGGGCCTCCGGCGTCAGCATCGGCGCCAGCAGCCCACCCGCTACCGCCGCGAGCAGGCTCGCCGCGGTGAGCGCCAGCGCGGCGGCGGCGATGATCGTCGCCGGCCGGCGATACCGATCCGCCAGAATGGCCGCGAGCCGGGCGGGCGCATCGCCGATGCCTGCCAGCGCCGCCGCGACCAGCGCGGCCATCAGGGCGTCCATGGCTTATCCGGCGAGCCGGACCGAACGGGCGGCGGCATAAGCCTCGCAGGCGAGCAGGTCCTGCCGCTCCGACCGGACGGCCTCGGCAAGGATCGCAAGCCAGTCATGCACCAGCGTCCCGCGCTCGCCGCGCGACAGGGCCGAATCGAGGAAATGGGCGACGGTCACCGCCGGATTGAGGCCGTTGCGATGGGCGATGACCCGGATCGCATCGATGTCCGTCGCGATATCCTTCGGCCGGGCATGACGGGCGCGGCTGTCTACCGCGGCTATCCGAGTGAAGAGCTCGTCGCGTACATGGTCGAGATGCCCCATCGGTCCTGCTCCTATCCCTTGCGGATTGTGGCAAGGGGTGGTTGACGTCGGGTTAATCGCCTTTCCAAGCCCTTCAGTTGACTTTTGAGCGATGCTGCGCCATGGGGCTGCCCAATCGGGCGGTGGCGCTGGACGCCGCCGCTTTCTTGTTTTTTAGGGATTGGGCTCATGGCCAAGCCGACCACCGTCAAGATCAAGCTCGTCAGCTCCGCCGACACCGGCTTCTTCTACGTCACCAAGAAGAACCCGCGCACCAAGACGGAGAAGCTGAGCTTCAGCAAGTACGACCCGATCGTGCGCAAGCACGTCGAGTTCAAGGAAGCCAAGATCAAGTGATCCGGCAGGGCTGACGCGCCGACCCGGCGCGCGGCCTGGTCCTGCCATGCTGATCCGTTGCAAGCGTCCGGCATCGTCTGCCGGGCGCTTTTCCTTGTGAGCGGCAACGGCCGTTCCGTGCGAAGGCGGTGCCGCTGGTCAGTTCCGCCTTCGTACAGCCCGCGCGAGGGGTAGCTCATCTATCTGAGCGAGTCGCGGTAAGCGACTGATCCTGAAGGGCGAACCGCTGGACATCGGCCCGGATCGGGCGCAATCTGGCGGAATGCGCGGCATCATGCCCCTGTTGGTCGCCGTTGCGACCGCCGCCCCGGCCCAGGTCGCACCCGATCCGCCCCCGGTGGCGCCCGCGCTGCCGCAACCCGAGTCGCCGGGCGAGGATATCGCCTTCCTGCCGGTCGACGAGCGCATGACGGTGCCCGTGCAGATCGCGGGGGCCGGGCCGTTCCGCTTCGTGATCGATACCGGCGCTCAGCGGACGGTGATCGGCCGCGAGCTTGCCGGCAGGCTTGGCCTTCCTGCCGGCGGCGATATCCGGCTGACCGCCATGACCGGCACCAGCAGCGTCCCGACCGTAGTCATTCCGTCGATCAGCATCAGCACGCTGGGCGGCAAGCGGATCCACGCACCTGCATTGGAAGAGCGGCATCTGGGCGCGTCGGGACTGCTGGGCATCGATTCGCTTCAGGGGCATAGCGTCGGTATCGACTTTGATCGGCGGGTGATGGCTGTCACCCCGGCCACGCGCCGCCCCTCCCGCCTGCGCCGCGAACCCGGCGAGGTGGTGGTGCGCGCCCGCAGCCTGTTCGGCCAGCTCGTGGTCACGGACGCCTATGTCGGCGCGCAGCGGGTCCGGGTGGTGCTCGACACCGGCTCCTCCGTCACGATCGGCAACGAGGCGCTACGACGGCGCGTCGCGCGCAAGGGCGAGGCGGGGCAGCCGATTCACATGCTCAGCGTCACCGGCGAGACGCTGACCGCACCCTATGGCACCATCGCGCGGGTGAAGCTGGGGCCAGTCACGATCGAAAGCTTGCCGGTCGCCTTTTTCGACGTGACGCCGTTCGCCCGTTTCGGGCTGGCGGACAAGCCGGCGATGCTGCTCGGCATGGACGCGCTGCGCCTGTTCCGCCGGGTCGACATCGATTTCGCGAACCGGGAGGTTCGCATGTTGCTGCCGCGAAACGTGCCGATGGGGTGATGGAGTTTCGTTGAAAACTCGCGAATAGCGAGTTTTAGGGCCGGCACCGCAAAACGCCGCAGCGCGTTTTCGAACAGCCCTTCAGCCCTCGCCCTTTAGACGGTGACCTGCTCGCCCAGTTCCAGCACCTTGCCGGGCGGGATCCGGAGGAAATCGGTGGGGTCGCTCGCATTGCGTTGCAGGAACATGAAGATGCGGTCCTGCCAGGGCGGCATCCCCTCCTTCGCCTCGGGCTTCAGCGAATTGCGCCCGATGAAATAGCTGGTCCGCATCGGGTCCAGCCCCTTGCGGTCGCCCTTGCCGCCCAGGCCGAGATCGGCGGGAACGTCCGGCACCTCCATGAAGCCGTATCGAAGCACCATCACGGCGAAGTCGTCGTTGAGCCGCCGCTTCTCCGCGCGCTGGGCCGGATCGACGAACGGCCGGTCGGTGCTGCGGACCGACACCACCAGATTGCGCTCGTGCAGCACCTTGTTGTGCTTCAGGTTGTGGAGCAGCGCGCCGGGCGCGGCTTCCGGATCGCCGGTTAGGAACACGGCGGTGCCGGGCACGCGTTCCGGCGGCCGCTTGGCAAGCGCCGCGACGAGGTCGGCCAGCGGAATGCTCTGCCGCTCCTCGAAAGCGCGCACGATGCCGCGCCCGCGCACCCAGGTGTATATCACGAAGCCGATCAGGCCTGCGATCACCAGCGGTACCCAGCCCCCCTCGATCACACGCAGGATATTGGCGCCGAAGAAGATCAGGTCGAGCACCAGGAACGGCAGGATCGTCGCCACCGCGCGCAACCGCGACCAGTGCCAGTGATACCGGACCACGAGATAGGCGAGGCAGGTGGTGATCACCATCGTCCCCGTCACCGCGATGCCATAGGCAGCGGCCATGTCGGACGAGGTGCGGAACTGTGCCACCAGCAGCAGCACGCCGGCCAGCAGCAACCAGTTGATGGCGGGCAGGTAGATCTGCCCCGCAAACGCGGCGGAGGTCTGGCGCAGGCGCAGCCGGGGCAGCAGCCCGAGCTGGACCGCCTGCTGGGTCAGGGAAAAGGCGCCGGTGATGACGGCCTGGCTGGCGATCACGGTGGCCGCCCCCGCAAGGACGATCAGCGGCGCGCGAAGGCCCGTTGGCGCCATCAGGAAGAACCAGTCGCGATTGGCGAAGGGCTGTCCGGCCGCCTCGGTCGCGTGCAGCGTCGACAGCGCAAAGGCGCCCTGGCCGAGATAGTTGAGCGCCAGCGCGGGGAAGGCGAGCGCGAACCAGCCCCAGCGGATCGGCGTCCGCCCGAAATGCCCCATGTCGGCGGTCAGCGCCTCCGCCCCGGTCACCGTCAGGAACACGGCGCCCAGAGTGAACAGGCCCACCGTCCCGTGCTGGGCGAGGTAGCTGACCGCATAGCCCGGCCAGAACACGCCGAGGATGGAGAGGTCGTCGGCGATGTGCCACGCTCCCAGTGCGCCGATGACGACGAACCACAGGATGCAGACCGGGCCGAACAGCTGGGCGACCCGCGCAGTCCCCCCCTTCTGCACGAAGAACAGCGCCACCAGGATGGCGATGGTCAGCGCGCGCACCTTGTCCTCATTGAAGAAGCCGGCGGCGCTCGGGATGGTGCGGAACCCCTCCATCGCCGACAGGACGGACAGGGACGGGGTGATGATCGCGTCGCCGTAGAACAGCGCCGCGCCCGCCGCGCCCAGGATCAGCGCCGTGCGCGACCGGAACCCGGCGGCGCGCCGGGCCAGCGCCGCCAGCGCCAGCACGCCGCCCTCGCCCTGATTGTCGGCGCGCATCAGGAACAGGACGTATTTCAGCGTGACCACAAGGATCAGCGCCCACAGCGCGAGGCTGAGCACGCCCAGTATTTCCGACGCGACGATGCCGTCGCCGGCCGCCTGGCCCAGCGCCTCGCGAAAAGCGTAGAGCGGGCTGGTGCCGATGTCGCCGAACACCACGCCGATCGCGCCCACCGTCAGCCACGTCAGCGACTGACGGTGATCGGGATGGGTGGCGGGCAGGTCGGTGAGATGGGCCTGGCCATCTCCCGGCGTGGTTGCAGGGAGATCGATGACGGACGATGATGCGGACATGCCGACGCAAGAGCCTCGAAGGACGGCGCGCTTTACGCCCTTTTTCGCGACGCGCAAGCGGGATTTGCTGCGACGCACAAGTGCTTGAAACCCGGTCGCTCCCCGGGCATGGCGGAAGCATGGTTCCCTTTTCGTTCGGCGGACACGATCTGATGGCGCTGCCCAGCGGTGCGCTGTTCTGGCCGAAACGCGGCGCGCTGCTCGTCGCCGACCTGCATCTGGAAAAGGCCAGCTGGTTCGCCAGCCGCGGACAGATGCTGCCGCCCTATGACTCGCTTCACACGCTGGGCGAACTGACCGACGCGGTCGAGGCGACCGGCGCGCACGAGATCTGGTGCCTGGGCGACAGCTATCATGACGCGGAAGGGTGCGAGCGGCTGCCACCGCGCGGGCAGGCGATGCTGCGCGCGCTGACCGGGCGGATGAGCTGGACGTGGATCACCGGCAATCACGATCCGGTGATCCTCGATCGGTGCGGCGGTGAAGTGGTGGCGGAGGCGTCGGTGGACGGGCTGGTGCTGCGTCACGAGGCGGTGCCCGGCGACCCGCGGCCGGAATTGTCGGGCCATTTCCATCCCAAGCTGCGCCTGTCGGTGCGCGGCCGTGCGGTGGCGCGGCGCTGCTTCGTCGCGACATCGACGAAGCTCGTGCTGCCGGCCTTTGGCGCGCTGACCGGCGGGCTCGACCCGGATCATCCGGAGATCGTCAAGGCGGTGGGGCGCGAGGCGCACGCGCTGGTGCCGATCGAGAACCGGATGCTGCGCTTTCCAATCGCGGCGTAGGCCGGCCAGTCCTCTACCGCGCCAGTCTCGCATAGGCGGCACGGAACGCCGCCACCTTCGGCTTGTCCCACGCCACGATATATGGATGGCGGGGATTTCGGTCGTAAAAGCGCTGGTGATACGCTTCGGCCGGGTAAAAGGCGCCGGTCTCGACTCGGGTGACGATCGGGCGCGCGAAGACGTGGGCGTCGCCGAGCTGGGCGAGATAGGCGCGCGCGACCCGCGCCTGATCGGGGGTCTGCGGGAAGATCGCCGACCGATAGCTCGGCCCGCTGTCCGGCCCCTGACGGTTCAGCTGGGTCGGATCGTGCGCGATCGAGAAATAGACGCGCAGCAGCGTGGCATAGCTGACCTGACGCGGGTCGAAGCTGATCCGCACCGCCTCGGCATGGCCGGTCCGTTCGGTCGACACCTGGTCATAGCTGGCGGTGGCGCGGGTACCGCCGGCATAGCCCGCCGTTGCCGAGCGCACGCCTTTCATCTGCTCGAACACCGCCTCCATGCCCCAAAAGCAGCCCCCCGCGAGC
>CAKTFL010000014.1 GCA_934555855.1 uncultured Sphingomonas sp.
GCCTGATCGAGAAAATGCATGGCGGCGCGCCTACCGCGTTCGCGCGGTCAACG
Source organism: uncultured Sphingomonas sp. (assembly GCA_934555855.1). The sequence continues at coordinate 54 of CAKTFL010000014.1, forward strand.
CGAGTATCAGCGGTTCGCGGGCGACGATCCGGGTTCGGGTCAGCCCGATACCTGCGGGGCGGGGGCGCGCGACGCAAGCTGCTCGACCACCTCGATCAACTGTTCCGCGCAGACGGGTTTGCCCAGGCTGGCCGTGTCGGTGAAGCGGTCGGTCAGGACGGATCGGTCGTAGCCGGTCAGAAAGGCGAACGGGATCCCGCGCGCCTGCAGCTTGTCGGCGACGTCGAAGGCCATTTCTCCGCCAAGGTTCACGTCAAGCAGCGCGCCGTCGATCGCCCGGTCCCCATCGATCAGAGCGCTTGCCTGGTTCGCGGTCGGCACCGGCCCGATCACTTCCGCGCCGACTTCCGCGAGCAGGCCGCGCGCCTCATCCGCAAGAAAATACTCGTCCTCGACGATCAGGATACGCAGTCCCGCCAATCGGTCCGAAGTCATCGATTTCGCCCCTGTCCTTACGGCTAATGTAAATCAGCATGGCCGTCCCGGTTCCTCTTCACCGTAATCTTACGCCCTCAATCATCGCCACTCGGGTTGATTGAAGGAGATTTTTCGACAGCCTCCGCGTTATGTGGCTGTCAACGACGCAGACCGTGCGGACCAGCCTGGATAATCGATGAACCGGAAAGAATCTCCTGCCGTATCAACAGGGTCGGCCGTGTCCGATCAGGCTGACGCGCTGCGCGCCGAACTGGCGGTGACGCGGCGCGAGGTGGAGGATCTGCGCGAGGCCCTGCGCGCCGCCCGGGTGCGTGAGCGACTGCTCGCCGGCGAGGTGCAGCATCGCGTCCGCAACATGCTGGCGGTGATCCGCTCCATCTTCCGACGCACCCGCGAAAGCGGGGCGTCCAACGACGAATTCGCCGAACATTTCGAGGGGCGGCTCGATGCGGTCGCCCGATACGAGGCGGGGGCTGGCGGGCCGGGATCGCCCGAAACGGAACTGGAGGACATCCTCCGCAACGAGCTTCTCCAGGCGCACTGCCTGGACGGTCCGAATTGCGTGCTCAGCGGCCCGCCCGTGTATCTGCGGCATCGGTCTGTCGAGTTGATGGGACTGGCCGTTCACGAGCTTGCCACCAATTCCATCAAGTTCGGCGCGCTGTTCCATGGCGGCCGGCTTTCGGTGGAATGGTCGCTGTCGGGGTCGGCGGAGCGGCCCGAACTGCACCTGCGCTGGATCGAGACCGGGGTGCCCCTGGTCGCGCCCACCCCTCGTGCGCGTGGATTCGGCCAGCAGCTGATCGAGGAGGCCCTGCCGTACCAGCTGGGTGCGACCACGTCCTTCACGCTGAAACCGGGCGGGCTGGAATGCACCATCCGGCTGCCGCTTGCGGGTGCCGCTCCCGACCGGGACCTTGCCGATGACCTGGTGGCCGACGAGCGGCCGCTGCTGCCCTCAGAGGTGGAGTGACCATGATGAACGCCGCAACGATCGCCGTGCCGACCATGTCGCCGCTGATGACCCGCCTGGCGAAGCTGGCTACGCTTGAACAGGTCGAAGTCGCTTCCCTTCGCGCGGCGGAGCGCGACCAGCGCCGCTATGCCCCCCGGCGCGAACTGATGGCGGAGGGCGACCCGATCAGAGAACGCGCTGCGCTGCTCAGCGGCTGGGCCTGCCGCCAGCGTGACCTGCCGGACGGGCGCCGCCAGATCCTGAATTTCCTGGTGCCGGGCGACCTGATCGGCATGGACACGCATCGCAACCCCCTCGCGGCCACCACGGTGCTGGCGATCACGGAAGTAGTGACGTGTGCGCTTCCACCGGCCGGTGCGCCGGGAGGAGGGCTGGCAGAGGCGTATGCGGTCAGCACCGCGCTGGAACAGCATTATCTGCTCGCGCATATCACGCGGCTCGGCCGGCTCAGTGCTTATGAACGGCTCGCCGACTGGTTCCTGGAAACACAGGACCGGCTTGATCTCGCCGGGCTGGCGACCGGCGACCGCTTTCCGCTGCCGCTGACCCAGGAGATGCTGGCCGACGCGCTGGGACTTACCAGCGTTCATATCAACCGGACGCTTCAGGCGATGCGGCGCGACGGCGTGCTGATCGCCCGGAGCGGCGTGATCTCGCTTCCCGACCGGGACCGGCTGAAAGATCTGGTCGATTACCGGCCGGCGCGGATCAGCTCCGAGGGGTAAGCGGAGGGGCCGGGATGGGGCTGGCTTGCCGCCAGTTCCCGGTCGAGTATCGCGACCAGCGCCCCGACCAGGCGGGGCACGTCGAGCAGGGGGCAGAGCAGCTGGTGCTGGAACACGCCCATCGACAGGGTCATGACGGCGTCGGTCATGACCGCCCGGCGCTGCTCCTGCGTCTCGCCCGGCATGAGCAGTTCGAGCGCGCCCAGGATATGCCGGCGGAGATTTTCCTGCAGCGTGCGGAAGATCGCCGCGATCCGCTCGTTCCGGCATGACTCGGCCATGATCTCCGAAAACAGCCGGGCGTCGTCGATATCGCCGGGTTCAAGAAACTCGTGGAGCCATTTCCTGACGCATTCGAGGTTCTTGTCCCGGATCGCCTGGTCGAGCGCCTCGTACATCATCAGCCGACCGCAATCGACTTCGACCAGGGCGGCAACGATATCTTCCTTGGAGGAAAAATCGCGATAGATCTGACCCACCGCGACGCCAGACTCCTTGGCGATCTGAGCCATGCCGGTCGCGTGAAATCCGTTTTCGACAAACAGCTTGCGCGCCGTATCCATGACGCGCCGCCGACGTTGCTCGGCGCGGCTGGGGGCATGGTCGCCGCACTGGAACAGGGCTGTCACGCTTCCGACCCGATCCGCATGGCTTGACGTACTCTCCTTCTTCGCAGTAGCAGCATGTGTGAGTGATCGTTCACTCACACAGGCAATCATCGGAATCAAGCATGATCACAACGCGTCACGGCGCTGCGGCACTCCTTTTCGCGCTTGCGGCCTGCGGGCAGCAGGGCGATGGACAGCAGGGTGGCGGCCAAGCCGCGCCTCCGCCGACTCCGGTCGGGTTCGTCGTGATGCGGGAGCAGCCGGTGACGCTAACCACCGAGCTGCCGGGGCGTACCGCCGCCTTCGAGACGTCGGAAGTGCGACCGCAGGTCAACGGGCTGGTGAGGGCGCGGTTGTTCGCGGAAGGCGATCTGGTCCGTGCCGGCCAGCCGCTCTACCGGATTGATCCGGCTCCCTATCAGGCGCAGGTGGCCAGCGCGCAGGCGGCGGTGACCCGGGCGCGAGCGAGCATCGCCTCGTCGCAGGCGCTGGCGCGCCGCTATGGCGAGCTGGTCAAGATCAACGCCATCGCTCGCCAGGAGTTCGAGAACGCGCAGACCACCGCCGCGCAGGCGCGGGCCGACGTCGCCGCGCAGCAGGCGGCGCTCCGGACGGCGCAGATCGACCTCGCCCGCACGACCGTCCGCGCGCCGATCACCGGCCGGATCGGGCGCTCGATCTACACCACCGGCGCGCTGGTCACCGCACAGCAGGCGGATCCGCTGACCACCATCCAGCGGCTCGACCCCATCTATGTCGACATCCAGCAGTCGAGCGCCGACATCCTGCGCCTGCGTGAGCAGGTCATGGCGGGTCAGGTGTCGCGCGGCGGCACCGCGCGCGTCCGGCTGAAGCTGGAAACGGGCACCACCTATCCGCGCGAGGGTACGCTGCGCTTCGCCGACGTGACGGTCGACCCGTCCACGGGCTCGCAGACGATCCGGGCGCTGTTTCCCAATCCCAACGGCCTGTTGCTGCCGGGCATGTTCGCGCGTGCCGAACTGGTCGAGGGAACGCAGGGCCACGCCATTCTCGTGCCACAGCGGGCCGTCAGCCGTGACGAGCGCGGCAACGCGACCGTGCTCGTGGTCGGCAAGGGCAACAAGGCCGAACCGCGCGTGTTGAAGACCGGCCGCGCGCAGGGCGACAACTGGATCATCACGTCCGGCCTGAAGCCTGGCGACCGCGTGATCGTGGAGGGCGCCATGATGCTGCGCCCGGGGATGCCGGTGAACCCGTCACCCTTTACCGACAAGCCGGCCGCGGCCGGCGCCCCCGGACCCCAGGCGAAGTAACCGCTCATGTCCCGCTATTTCATCGATCGCCCGATCTTCGCCTGGGTGCTGGCCGTCATGGTCGTCATCGCCGGGCTTTTGTCGATCCGGAGCCTGCCGATCGCGCAGTTCCCGGCCATCGCGCCGCCCGCGGTCGCGATCACCGCGACCTATCCGGGCGCCGATGCCCAGACGCTGGAAAACACGACCACCCAGATCATCGAGCAGCAGCTGAAGGGGATCGACCACCTCCGCTACTTCTCGTCATCTTCCTCGTCCGCCGGCACCGCCACCATCACGCTCACCTTCGAGCAGGGGACGGATCCGGACATCGCGCAGGTCCAGGTCCAGAACAAGCTGCAGGCGGCGACGCCCCTGCTGCCGCAGGAAGTGCAGCGCCAAGGCATCCTGGTGGCCAAGGCGACCCAGAACTTCCTGCTGTTCGTCGGCCTCTATTCCGAAAACGGCCAGCACGATGCGGACGACCTGGCCGACATTGTCGCCTCCAAGATCCAGGATCCGCTGTCGCGGGTGACCGGGGTCGGCGACACCCAGATCTTCGGCTCCCAGTACGCGATGCGGATCTGGGTCGATCCGGTGAAGCTGAGCAACTACGCGCTCACCATGGCCGACGTGACGGCGGCGGTAACCGCCCAGAACGCGCAGGTATCGGCCGGCCAGATCGGCGCGCAGCCCGCTCCCAAGGAGCAGATGCTGAACGCCACGGTGTCCGTGTCGTCGCGGCTGACCACGCCCGACCAGTTCGCGCAGATCCGGTTGAAGAGTAATCCGGACGGGTCCGTGGTACGGCTCGGCGATGTCGCGCGGGTTGCGATCGGTGCGGAAAACTACAGCTACTCGGCGCAGTGGAACGGCAAGCCCGCGTCCGGCATCGGCATCAAGCTGGCTCCCGGCGCGAACGCGCTGAACACCGTTGTCGCGGTCAAGGAGCGGGTGAACCAGCTTGCCAAGTCCTTCCCGCCGGACGTCAAGGTCATCTTCCCCTACGACACCTCGCCGTTCGTGCGCCTGTCGATCGAGCAGGTGATCGAGACGCTGGTCGAAGCCGTCGTCCTCGTCTTCCTCGTCATGTTCCTGTTCCTCCAGAACTTCCGTGCGACGCTGATCCCGACGATCGCGGTCCCGGTGGTGCTGACGGGCACGTTCGGGGTGCTGGCGGCATTCGGTTATTCGATCAACACGCTGACCCTGTTCGGCATGGTGCTGGCCATCGGCCTGCTGGTCGACGACGCGATCGTGGTGGTCGAGAACGTCGAACGCCTCATCACCACGGAGAACCTCAGTCCGAAGGAAGCCGCGCGCAAGTCGATGGACGAGATCACCGGCGCTTTGATCGGCATCGCGCTGGTGCTGTCGGCGGTGTTCCTGCCGATGGCGTTCTTCGGCGGGTCGACCGGCGTGATCTACCGCCAGTTCTCCATCACCATCGTCTCGGCCATGGTCCTGTCGATCGCGGTCGCGTTGATCCTGACACCCGCGTTGTGCGCGACAATCCTGAAGCCGCACGACCCGAACAAGCATGAAGGCAACGGGCCGCTCGCCCGCTTTTTCCGCTGGTTCAACGACAAGTTCGATCGCGGTCGGGATCGGTATGAGCGCGGGGTGCAGTCCACGGCTCGCCGCTGGGGGCGGTCGCTGATCGCCTATGCGCTGATCCTGGCAGGCATGGTGTTCCTGTTCATGCGCCTGCCGACCGGCTTCCTGCCGGATGAGGACCAGGGCGTGATGATCGCGCTGGTGCAGGGCCCGCCGGGATCGACCACCGCGCGCACTCAGAAGGGGCTCGACTTGGTCCGCGACCACTTCCTCAAGGATGCGGGCAGTGCGATCCGGGGTGTCTACACCATCAACGGCTTCAGCTTCGCCGGCGTCGGTCAGAACAGCGGCATCGCCTTCATGCCGATGAAGGAATGGAAGGACCGTCCGGGCGCCGAGAACAAGGCGCAGGCGATCATCGGCCGCGCGATGGGCGTGTTCTCGCGCTACAATGACGGACTGATCTTCGCGGTTATTCCGCCCGCCGTACAGGAACTGGGCAACGCCACGGGGTTCGACCTGCAGCTGGTGGATGAGGAGGGCATCGGACATGACCGGCTGCTCGCCGCGCGCAACCAGCTGCTGGGCATGGCGTCGCAGAACAAGTCGCTGGTCGGCGTGCGTCCCAACGCGCTGGACGACGCCCCGCAGCTGAAGGTGGATATCGACCAGGACAAGGCGCGCGCGCTGGGCCTGGATCTGTCGACGGTGAACAACACGATCTCAACCGCGTGGGGCGGATCGTACGTCAACGACTTCATCGACCGCGGCCGCGTGAAGCGCGTCTACATCCAGGCCGACGAGCCGTATCGCCTGGCACCCGAGGATATCGGCAGCCTGTACGTGCGCGGCGCGAGCGGTACGATGGCGCCCTTTACCGCCTTCTCCAACCTGTCCTGGCGGCAGGGGCCGATGCAGCTGACGCGCTACAACGGCCAGCCGGCGATGGAGATACTGGGTCAGCCGGCACCGGGCGTGTCGTCGGGCGCGGCGCTGAAGGCGATGCAGGACATGCAGGCCAAGCTGCCGCCCGGCACCCGGCTGGACTGGACGGGCCTCAGCTATGAGGAGCAGCTGTCCGGCGGTCAGGCGCCGGCGCTGTATGGCCTGTCGCTGTTGATCGTCTTCCTCTGCCTGGCGGCGCTGTATGAAAGCTGGTCGGTGCCCGTGGCCGTGATGCTGGTCGTGCCCCTGGGCGTGGTGGGCGCGTTGCTGGCTGCGATCCTGACGGGTTTGAACAACGACATCTACCTGCAGGTGGGCCTGATCACCACGATTGGCGTGTCCGCTAAGAATGCCATCCTGATCGTGGAGTTCGCGGAGGAAAGGCTGGCCGAAGGCTTATCGCCGTTCGATGCGGCGATCGAGGCGGCCAAGCTGCGCCTACGGCCGATCCTGATGACCAGCCTTGCCTTTGTGTTCGGCGTGTTTCCGCTCGCCATCGCGAACGGCGCGGGCGCGGGCGGACAGAATGCGATCGGCCGCGCAGTGGTCGGCGGCATGTTGTCCGCAACGGTGCTCGCCATCTTCTTCGTGCCGTTGTTCTTCGTTCTCGTGCTCCGCCTGATGGGCAAGGGCGGCAAGGCCGATCCCGCCGTGAGCGACGAGCCGGAGGGGCGCCCCGCGCCCCAGGGAGCCTGATCTGATGTTTCGCCTTTCCGTCCTTGCCGTCCTTGCCGGCGCTTCCATGCTGGCCGGGTGCAATATGGCACCGACCTATGTTCGCCCGGCGGGTGCGGTGCCCGCGACCCTGCCGCAGAACGGCATTTATCCCGCCGCTGCCACCGATGCGCCAGATGTCAGTCAGATCGGCTGGCGCGACTTCTTCACCGACCCTCGGCTTCAGGGCGTGATCGCACAGGGGCTGGAGAATAACCGCGATCTTCGCGTCGCGGCCGGTAACGTGCTTCAGGCGCGGGAGCGGTATCGCATCCAGCGCGCCGACCTCGTCCCCTCGACCGGGATCACCGGGTCGGCGACCTACACCAACAACGCTTTTGGCGCTGCGGGTGCGGCCGGGGGCGGGGGTATCGGAACCGGCACCGGAAGCGGGACGGGCGGAGGCTCCGGGACGCCGGTCGGCGCTGGCGCGGGCATCGGCACGGGATCGAGCAACCTCGAATTCTATTCGGTCAACGCCGGCTTCTCCAATTTCGAGCTCGATCTGTTCGGACGCGTTCGCAACCTGTCCCGCGCGGCGCTGGAGCAGTATTTCGCCAGCGAAGAGGCTCAGCGGACGACGCGGATCAGCCTGATCGCGGAAATCGCCAATGCCTGGCTGCAACTGGCGGCCGACCAGGATCAGCTCAACCTGTCCCGCTCGACGCTCGGCGCGTTCGAACAGACCCGGTCGCTCACTCAGGCGCAGTTCCGGATCGGGGTCGCATCCGAGCTGGAAGCACGGCAGGCGGACACCAATTACCAGGCGGCGCTTAACGACATCGCGGCGCTCGAAACGCGCATCGCGCAGGACAGGAACGCGCTGGACCTGCTGGTCGGTGCGCCACTGACGCCCGCGCAGCTGCCGGGCGGTCTGGGTGAGGGGGTGGCGACGCTCCAGTCACTTCCCTCCGGCCTGTCGTCGGAGGTGCTGCTGCGCCGCCCCGACGTGCTCCAGGCGGAGCATCAGCTGATCGCGGAAAACGCCAATATTGGTGCGGCGCGCGCTGCGCGGTTTCCCCGCATCTCGCTGACGGCGACGGTGGGGACGATCAGCACCGCCTTGTCGGGCCTGTTCGGCGGCGGGAGCTTTACCTATACCGGCGCGCCAGGCGTCACCCTCCCGTTGTTTGACGCAGGGAGGTCGCAGGCGAATGTTCGCCTGTCCGAGGCCAACCGGCAAGTCGCTGTCGCCAATTACGAACGCACGATCCAGGTCGCCTTTCGCGAGGTCGCCGATGCGCTCGCCCAGCGTGGCACGATCGACCGGCAGGTGTCGGCGCAGACCCAGCGTGCCGAGTCGGCTTCGGTTGCGGCACGGCTGTCCGACGCGCGGTACCGGGCGGGGGTGGAATCCTTCCTGACGTCGCTCGACGCGCAGCGCACGGCCTATGCCGCGCAGCAGCAGCTCGTCACGACACGGCTGGCGCGCAGCAGCAATCTGGTGGAGCTGTACCGTTCATTGGGCGGCGGGCTGCAGTAAAGCGTTGAACTTGCCAATGCGTTGGAAAGGCGTAGCTTCTCTCCGAGAATACCAGGAGAGAGCCATGGCCCCCATTGCGCGTCCCGCCGTCAACTCCGGCGAGGAAAGCTTGATCATCCTGCAAAGCCTGCTGTGCCTGCTTCGTGAGAAGAACATCCTCAATCGCGCGGATATCGAGGAGCTGTCCGCCAAGGTGGAGCGCCGCGCCAAGGGTGTGGTCGAGGGGCCGCTACCCTGCTGTACCGAGGCGGCAAGCGCGGCGATGACCGACATGCAGCAGATGACCAGCTATATCGGCCAGCGCTATGGCGGCAAGCACGCGCGGGCTCGCTGAACATCTCGTTCCGCGTCCAGGCTGAGCTTGCTCAGGCAAGCCCGGCTCGGACGGAGAGACCGGTCAGGCTGTACCCATTACCTGCGCGGCGAAACGTTCCATCTCCTCGGCTTGCGGACTCATCTGGAGCAGCAGCAGGCCCAGCCCGGTCGCCTCATATTCCTCGATCCGTTCGCGGAGCTGCTCGGGCGTGCCGACCAGATTCGGGCGCAGGCCGCGGTTCGACACGGAATATTCCTGGATCTTCAGCTCGCGCTCCAGCTGCGTTCCCGATAGCCACTGATCGAAATTGGCATAGCCGGCCGGCAGGTCGGAGACGGCCGTGATCCGCTCCAGCTCGCGCTTCGCTTCCGCCTCGCTGTCGCGGACGATCGCATAGGCTGCCATGCCGTACTGCATGGCGGGCTTGCCCGCCGCCTCGCGCCGCGTCGCCATGTCGGCGATCTTGGGCGCGATCGCCGCGGCGGGATCGCCGTGCATCACATAGGCGTCGCACTGACTGGCGATCATCTGCTTCGCCTTTTCGCTTTCGCCGCCGGCATAGATGACAGGATGATGCGCGGGCTTGGGCGAGCAGATCGCGTCGTCGGTGCGATAGAACTGCCCCTCAAAAGAGAAGCGTTCCTGCGACCACAAACCCTCGACCACCTGCAACCATTCCGAGGTGCGCGCATAGCGATCATCATGCTGGTCGAACTGGAGGCCATACTGCCTCGCCTCGTCCGCCCACCACGAGGATACGACGTTGAGCGCAAGGCGGCCGTTGGAGATGCGGTCGATATTGGCCGCCGCCTTGGCGAACAGGGCCGGGTGGTGGAAATTGGGCCGCACCGCGACCATCAGCTCCAGACGGTCCGTCACAGCAGCGACCGCGGCGGCAGTGGACCAGGCATCAAGCGCCGGCTGTTCCACGCCCTTGATGTCGTTGAGGTTCAATTCGGCGATCAGGCTGAGCGAATAGCCCCACTTCTCGGAGTCCTGCGCGAGTTTCCGGGTGTAGGACCAGCTCGCCTCCATGCCTTCGTCGGGCACGTTCCTCAGCCAGCCGCCGAACACGGGCATCCAGTAACCGAAACGCATCAGCCGCGTGCCTCCGAGATGGTGCGGACGAGATAGTCGACCAGCCGGTCGTGGGGATCGTAACCGAGCACGTCCAGCGGTCGCGCGACGAAGTTCGACAGCGCGTTGATGTCGTAGAAGCGCGCCACGCCATCGCGATCGTCGACCATCACCTCGATGCCGCCGACGTCCAGCCCCATGGCGTTGGCGATCCGCTCCGCGGCGTCGATCAGCTCGGGAGCGGGCTGGACCGCCCTCATGCTGATCCCCGAGTCGGCGACGCAGGCATCCGCAGGACACAGGTCGAACGCGCCGCCGCCCGCCACCTCGATCGCGTACAGGAACCGGCGATCGAGCGTCTCGATGCGGGTGATCGCGCCGTCGCGTACGGGAACATAATCCTGGACGAGCAGTACGCCGTCAACGCTGGTCGGCAACTCGCCCGCCTGGATCGCGTAACGCAGCTCGGCCATGTTATCGAAACGGCTGATTCCGGCGCCCGATCCACCGATATTCGCCTTCACGACCAGCGGAAAGCCGACCGCCTCTGCGGCTTGCGGCACGTCTGCCGGGCGGTGGACGACGCGAGTCCTCGGAACGGCAAGGCCGAGGCTGGCGAGCAGCGAGAGCTGGCGCGCCTTGGACGAGTCGATCGCCAGGACGGCGGCATCGTTGACGACCCGCGCCCCGCTGCGCGCCCAGTGATCGAACAGGGCGGTCGCGAAGAAGATCGGGTGCTCGCCTGATCGGAGAAAGCTCGACATGGCAATACGATTGAACACCACCCGGGCGGGCGGCGCTCGATCGGCAGGATCCCAGGCAAGGTCGGGGGTAAGCGCGCGATAGTCGATTCCGCGCCGGTCCAGCGCCGCGAACAGCGGCACGAACCAGGTCGGATGTTCGAACAGGATGGCAAGATCGGTCACATCCCGTCGCTTAATCGAGGGCGCGTCGGACGCAAGCTAGACTCTTCAGGTACCTGCACTTACATACCGGTCGTTATGAAAACGGACAGCTGTCAGGCCGCGAAGGGTCGCCCTCGCGAATTCTGTACGGATGCTGCTCTTGCGGCAGCGCTGCGCGTGTTCTGGGGCAAAGGTTATGAGGGCGCGTCGCTGTCGGACCTGACCGACGCGATGGGGATCACTCGCCCCAGCCTGTATGCCGCGTTCGGCAACAAGGAGGCGCTGTTCCGCAAGGCGCTCGACCTGTATGAGGCGGAAAAGCTGGCGTACATGCGCGTCGCGCTGGCAGAGCCGACGGCGCGGGCCGTGGCGGAACGGCTGCTGCGCGGCGCCGTGGACAGCATGACCGGCCAGAGCGAACCGCATGGCTGCCTGGGCGTGATCCACTCGGTCGCTTGCGGCTCCGAGGCGGAGGCGATCAAGGCGGAGGTTGTCGCGCGCCGTGCCTCGGCCCAGGCGGCGCTGGTGGACCGGCTCGAACGGGCCAAGCGGGACGGGGATCTGCCGGCCGACACCGATATCGGCGGCCTGACCGCCTATATGTATGCGATTCTGCAGGGCATGGCGATCCAGGCGGGATCGGGCGCGTCGCGTGCCGAACTGCTTCGGCTGGTCGATACCAGCTTGGCCATGTGGCCTGCCGGTAAATAATCTACTGGCCGGTACATAAGATGGTTGACCGGGCAACCACCGCTTGTATACCAGGCGGTATAGATTGATTGCAGGGCTGGAGACACGATCATGGCCTATACCGAATTTGCCGAGCTGGGCGGCGCCGGCATCACTACGAGCACCCTGACGCCGCGGGCGCCGGTCAAGGATGCGACCTTGTCCGCGTTGGAATGGTCTGTCGTCGCAATCGCCGAGCGCGATCGCCTGTCCAGCCTGCGTACTCCGGGTCGCCTGTCGGCTGCCCTCGGCGCGCTGTTCGGCGAGGGGCACAATCCCCGCCTCGCCGATCCCAAGCTGGAGGCGCTGCGCCGCATGGCAGTGCTGACCTGGCATCACGCTTACACGGTGCCCTCGGCCGAGGTGAAGGCGTTCCTGGCTGCCGGCTTTTCGGGCGATCAGTATGAACTGCTGGTCGACAGCATCGGCCGGGCACGCCGCCCGCGCCGGCGCTGCTGACGAGCTTTCCTGCCGGTTGACGTTGCTCGGTCGGGAGCGCGGCCCCGTCGCTTACATCTCGCGTCGGCTCCCGTTCAGGCGGCCAGCAGGTCCAGCTGCTCGCTCGCCTCCATCCACGTTGCCTCCGCCGTTCCGATGCGTTGCTCCAGATCGGCGCGGCGCTTCATCAGCTCGGTCATGGTGAGCTTCGCAAGCGCTGGTTCGGCCGACTTCGGATCGAACATGGCGCGATCGACAGCGCTGCGCTGATCAGTCAGCCGGGTCAGTTCGGTTTCGGCTTCCTTGGCGCGTTTACGCAGTGCCTGACTCTTTTCCCGCGCCTCGGCCGCCTGACGACGCGCCTCCTTGCGATCGGCCTTGTCCGCTTTCGCGCTGGGGCCGGTGTCGGGTGACAGGATGCGGGCGATATAGTCGTCGAGGGTTCCGTCGAACTCGCGCGCGGTGCCCTCATCGACCAGCACCAGCCGATCGG
>CAKTFL010000015.1 GCA_934555855.1 uncultured Sphingomonas sp.
ACATCGGCCTGTTCGCTTCGGAAGCGATCCTGAACGACATCACCTTGCTGTCGGTCGGCAGCGCGGCGGGCAACGCGGCACCGTCCAACACGTCGCTCGGCCGCATCGGCCTCGGTTACATCTACACCGACTGGCAGCCCCAGATCACCTACACCACGCCCAAATTCGGGGGACTTGTGGCCTCGGTCGGCATCTTCCAGCCGCTGGTGACGGTCGGCAACGACGAGGCGAACAAGACGCCCGGCGTTCAGGCCAAGATCGTCTATGACCTGACTGCCGGCGGCGTGGCGTCGCACCTGTGGCTTTCGGGCGTCATCCAGAAGCATAACGGCCTTGCCGGCTTCCCCAGCTATACGGGCAAGGCGTTCGACGCGGGCGCGAAGCTCACCTACGGCCCGGCCAGCGTGGTAGGCTATCTCTATGCCGGCAAGGGCGTGGGGACGACCGGGCTGTTCATCCTGTCCGCCGACGCGCTGGGCCGACCGCGCAAGAGCGACGGCTATTATGTCCAGGGCACCTATACGATCGGCAAGTTCACGCTCGGCGGCAGCTATGGCGAGAGCCAGCTCAGCCTGGCCTCGGGAGAGATCGACCCGCTGCTGCTGCGGAGCAATTCGAGCTGGGTGGGCCAGGCCCGCTATGGCCTGACGAGCTGGGTGACGCTGCTCGGCGAATATGTCCACACCCGCTCGGAGGCGCATGGCCCGAACCGGGCCACGTCAGATGCCCTGGCGGCGGGCGCGATCCTGTTCTTCTGAGACGTCTTCGAGCCGAGGGCCGGCGACCGCCTGCCCTCCGGTCACGCTGTCGCGGATATGCTCCACCAGCGCCAGTAGGCGGCGGGGGACGTGATCGCGCTCATGATACAGCGCCCAGATGCCCTGGTCCCGCATCCGTTCGGCCGAGAGCACTTCCACCAGCGCCCCGCTCGCCAGGTGCTCCGCCACGTAGAAATCGGGCAGCTGGCATATGCCAAGCCCCTTGAGCGCCGCGTCCGCGACCGCAAAGCCGCTGTTGCAGCGATAGACGGACTGCGGCTTGAACTGCACGTCCCGGCCGTTGACGGAGAAATGCCAGCGTTCGGCAGACCCGACCAGGCAGCGATGGCGGCGAAGGTCGCCGATCGATTCCGGCATCCCTGCCCGCGTCCAATAGGCGGGCGACGCGCACAGGTGCAGGCCGCGTGAGCCCAGGCGCTCGCTGTGCAGGCGATCGTCTCCCGTGCTGCCGACCCGAACCGCCAGGTCGAACCCCTGTGCGACGATGTCGATCATCGCGTTGGTCAGCTCGATCTCGATCGTGACCTCGGGATGCAGGGCCAGGAACGCGTTGGTCGCTGGGACGACTTCCATCTCGCCATAGGCCACCGGACAGGTCAGGCGGATATTGCCCTCCAGCGCCTCCGTGCTGCCGGCAATGGCGTCATAGGCGTCCTCGCGCGCGTCGATCAGCCTCCGCCCCCGCGCCTGGAGCAGGAACCCCTCCGCCGTCAGGGTCACCCGCCGGGTGGTGCGCGTGAACAGCCGCTTGCCCAGCCGCGCTTCCAGCCGCCCGACCTCCCGGCTGACATGGGAAATCGACTGTCCCAGCCTGCCCGCGCCGGCCGTGAAGCTGCCCAGCTCCGCAACGGCCATGAAAGCGTCCAGCCCCGCCCAGCGATCGTCGGCCATTATTGCCGTGTAGCAAAAGCGAACTCGCCGACACAGCTCTTATCGTCCCCACGGAAAAGGAATAACATGCATTACTGCTGGATGATTGAGAGGATGCCCGTTCGTGAAGACCCGAGCCGCCGTCGCGTTCGAGGCGAAGAAGCCGCTGGAGATCGTCGAGCTGGACCTTGAGGGCCCCAGGGCGGGCGAGGTGCTGGTGGAGATCATGGCGACCGGCATCTGCCACACCGACGCCTACACGCTGGACGGACTGGACTCCGAGGGGATCTTCCCCAGCGTGCTCGGCCATGAAGGCGCGGGCATCGTGCGCGAGGTAGGTGCGGGCGTGACCAGCGTCGCGCCGGGCGACCATGTCATCCCGCTCTACACCCCCGAATGCCGCCAGTGCAGGTCGTGCCTGTCGGGCAAGACCAACCTGTGCACCGCGATCCGCGCGACCCAGGGCAAGGGGCTGATGCCCGACGGCACCACCCGCTTCAGCTACAAGGGGCAGCCGATCTTCCATTACATGGGCTGCTCGACCTTCTCGAACTTCACCGTGCTGCCGGAGATCGCGGTGGCGAAGATCCGCGATGACGCACCCTTCAAGACCAGCTGCTACATCGGCTGCGGCGTGACGACCGGCGTCGGCGCGGTGGTCAACACCGCCCGGGTGCAGGTCGGCGAGACCGTGGTCGTGTTCGGGCTGGGCGGCATCGGCCTCAACGTCATCCAGGGCGCTCGGCTGGCGGGCGCGGCGACGATCGTCGGCATCGACCTGAACCCCGATCGCGAGGAATGGGGCCGCCGCTTCGGCATGACCCACTTCATCGACGCCCGCGGCAAGGACCGCGCGGCCATGATCGCCGAGGTCGCCGCGCTCACCGACGGCGGCGCCGACTACAGCTTCGACGCGACCGGCAACACGGAGGTCATGCGGACCGCGCTCGAATGCTGCCATCGCGGCTGGGGCACCTCGATCATCATCGGCGTGGCGGAAGCGGGCAAGGAGATCAGCACCCGCCCCTTCCAGCTCGTCACCGGCCGCAACTGGCGCGGCACCGCGTTCGGCGGTGCCAAGGGCCGCACCGACGTGCCCAGGATCGTCGACTGGTACATGGACGGCAAGATCGCGATCGACCCGATGATCACCCATGTCCTGAGCCTCGACGACATCAACAAGGGCTTCGACCTGATGCACGCCGGCGAAAGCATCCGCACCGTGGTGGTCTACTGAAGGGACCTATCATGTTCAGTCACATGACAGTCGGTACGAACGACATTGCGCGCGCGCGCCGCTTCTACGACGCGCTGTTCGCCGCGATCGATGGCCGTCCCGGCATGGAGGATGCCAAGGGGCGGCTCGTCTACATGCACAAAGGCGCGTTGTTCATCGTCACCCCGCCGATCGACGGGCACGGCGCGACGCATGGCAATGGTGCCACGATCGGCTTCGCCATGTCCGGCCCGGAACAGGCGGATGCGTGGCATCGGGCCGGTGTCGAGCATGGCGGCACCGCAATCGAGGATGCGCCGGGCGTCCGCCAGGCGCCGGTGGGCGAGCTTTACCTCGCCTATCTGCGCGACCCCGACGGCAACAAGCTGTGCGGCGTGCACCGGATGCCGAGGGCCCGGGCGTGATGGAGACCCTTTCCACCAACCGCGCGCATGGCGGCGTGCAGGGCGTGTACAGCAGCGCCTCCGAGGCTACGGGCACCGACATGACCTTCTCCGTTTTCGTGCCCCCGCATGAGGACGGCGCCACACTGCCCGTGCTGTGGTACCTGTCGGGCCTGACCTGCACCCACGCCAATGTGACCGACAAGGGCGAGTATCGCCGCGCCTGTGCGGAGGCGGGCATCGTGTTCGTCGCGCCAGACACGAGCCCGCGCGGCGAGGGCGTACCGGACGATCCGGCCGGCGCTTATGATTTCGGCCTCGGCGCGGGTTTCTATGTCGATGCGAGCGAGGCGCCGTTCGCGGCGAATTACCGCATGTGGCGCTACGTCACCGAGGAGTTGCCGGCGCTGCTCGCGGCGGCGTTCCCGGTCGACATGGAGCGGCAGGGTATCACCGGCCACTCGATGGGCGGCCATGGCGCGCTGACGATCGGCCTCAGTTTTCCCGACCGCTTCCGCTCCGTGTCCGCCTTCGCGCCGATCGTCGCGCCGGGTCAGGTGCCCTGGGGGCAGAAGGCGCTGGCGGGCTATCTGGGCGAGGATCGCGCCGCCTGGCGCGCGCACGACGCCGTGGCGCTGATCGAGGACGGCGCCCGCATCGCGGAGCTGCTTGTCGACCAGGGCGACGCCGACCAGTTCCTGGAGCAGCAGCTTCGCCCCGAGCTGCTGCGCGAAGCCTGCGCTGCGGCGGGCATCGACCTGACCCTGCGGACGCAGCCCGGTTACGATCACAGCTACCATTTCGTGTCCACCTTCATGGCGGATCATGTCCGCTGGCACGCGGAACGGCTGCGCTGACCCCGTCGCCATCGTCGGCCAGTCAGAATCCGGCACTCGCCAGCACCTGTCGGCCCGGCTACGATCCTGACGATAACAGACTGAATGAGAGGAATGACGCCATGGACCTTGGACGACGGGACATATTGATCGGAGGCGTGGCGCTTGCCGCTGCCTCGCGCGCGGTAGGCCAGAACCGCTCACGCCCGCTTGGTTACGCGATCGTCGGGCTGGGCGGCTATGGCCTCGGCCAGATCATTCCGCAGTTCAAGAATTGCGAGCACAGCCGCCTCGTCGCGGTCGTCAGCGGCGATCCGGCCAAGGCGCGCCGCGTCGCCGCAGAGAACGGGCTGCCGGCGCGAGGGATCTATTCCTATGCGAACTTCGACACGATCCGCGACAATCCGGACGTGGACATCGTCTATGTCTGCCTGCCCAATTCGATGCATGCGGAATACACAATCCGGGCGGCGCGGGCCGGCAAGCATGTGATGTGCGAAAAGCCGATGGCGACGTCGGTTGCCGAGTGCGAGGCGATGATCGCCGCGTGCCGCAAGGCGAACCGCAAGCTGATGATCGGCTATCGCTCCCATTTCGAGCCGTACAATCTGGAAGCGATGCGCCTGGCGCGGGCCGGCACGACGGGCAAGATCCGCTATTTCCGTTCCGAGCATGGCTTCGTGCAGGGCGACCCGTCGAAATGGCGGCTGAAACGGGCATTGTCCGGCGGCGGATCGCTGATGGATATCGGCATCTACGCGCTGCAGGCGGCCCGCTACATGACTGGCGAGGAACCGATCGCGGTCACCGCGCAGGAATCAACCGACCGCAAGGACCCCCGCTTCCGGGAGGTGGAGGACCAGATCGCCTTCACCCTGGAATTCCCCTCCGGCGTCATCGGCAGCTGCCAGTCGATGTACAGTGCCAACCGGAACCAGTATCTGCTGATGGGCGAGAAGGGCCGGATCGAGCTGGAACCCGCAACCCGGTACGAGGGCAATAAGATGTGGACCGGCCGGGACGGCCGCGAAAACGAGATCAGCCCTCCGCCTGGCCCAGGCAAGACCCAGTTCGCGGGCCAGCTCGACCATCTGGCGCAATGCGTGGTCAGCGGGCGCGAGCCGATCGTGTCGGGCGAGGAGGGACTGCGCGACATGCGGATCATCGAGGCGATCTACCGCTCCGCCCGCGAACGGCGGCGGATCGTGCTGACGCCGGGCGGCCGGGCATGAAGCGCCTGCTTGCCGCTCTAGCCCTGATCGCGGGGCCGCTTTCGGCGCAGCAGGCCGATCCGACCGGCTTCGCCAGTGCCGCTGAGGTGAAGGCGACAGTCGCCGCCATGGAGCGCGAGATGAAGCCCGGCCAGGGGTTCGCCTGGCGGCCGCTGGTGCGCGGCGGCACCGCGACGGCGGCCCTGGAGATCTGGAAGAAACCCGGCCGTCCCGCCGTTCACCCGGCCGAGGCGGAATATGCGATCGTCATCGAGGGAGCCGGAACGCTCGTCTCGGGTGGCACGCTCGTCGAGCCTGCGGTCACCAATCCGGGCCTGACCGAGGGTAGCCGGATCGAGGGCGGGACCACTCGCCAGCTCCGCCCAGGCGACGTCATGCTGATCCCTGCCGGGGTGCCGCACTGGTTCGGCATCGCCGGCGGCAGGCTGGTGCTGCTCGGCACCAAGCTGCCCCAGGCCGCCCCGTGATCGGCTAGGCAAGGCGCGTCCTCAGCGGGCGTTCAGGTCGCACCGCGCAGGGGGCACGTCATGACCTTCCGATTCAGTCCCTTCCTCGCTGCCGCCGGCATGTTCGGCCTGGCGCTGTCATCGCCGGTCGTCGCCCAGTCCTGTGCTGGGGTCCATGCCGCCGGCACGGCACGGCTGGACACGATGGTGAGCGGCCTGCGAAGCGCGCAGGGCGAAGTCGCCTTCACCGTCTATCCCGATGATCGCCGCAGGTTCCTGAGCAAGGGCGGCAAGCTGGCCCGTGTCCGCGTTCCGGCCGTCGCGCCAACCACTCAGGCATGTTTCTGGCTGCCACCGGGCGGATACGAAGTCGCGATCTATCATGACGAGAATGGCGACCATGACTTCAACCGGACATTGTTCATGCCCAAGGAGGGCTTTGCCTTCTCCAACGACGCGTCCACCACGTTCGGGTTGCCGAAGATGGAGGACACGCGCATCGCCCTGCCCGTCGGCGGCACGACGATCCGGATGAAGATGCGCTACCCGCGCTGAGCCGCCCCACCTCGCCAGTCGAGCAGCCGCCAGTCCCGCTCCCGCGCCAGCCGGACCAGTGGCGGGTGTGCGTTGACCGCCACCGGCTCGTCCGCCCACTCGAAGGTCGGACGATCGGAGACATGGTCCGAATAAAAGCGGATCCGGGCGTCGGTGCGATCCACCCCCTGCGCGGTCAGCCATGCCTCGATCATCGCAAGCTTGGCGGGACCGTAGCAGTTCGCGCCGCTTATGGTCGACAGCAGCGTGCCACCCGGCCCACGCCGCGCCTCGGTCGCGATCAGGTCATCAACGCCGAGCCGCTGCGCGATGAAGCGGGCATAGAAGCGGTGCGCCGCCGTCGCGATCACGATGCGTCGCCCCTCCGCCCGGTCGCGCTCCATCTGCCGACGCGCGCCTTCGAGGATGTAGTCGCGCGTGAACCGGGCGGCGAACGCATCCGAAATGCGCGCCAGTTCCGCGGCAGGCCGGCTGCGCCCGATCAGCAGCCGGTGCATCGCCTGTTTCAGATCGTCGCGGCTGATGACCTTGGCCCAGCGCAGCAACGCGACCGGCCCCAGCAGCGGCACCGTAGCCAGCCGCCACGGCGCCAACGAGCGCGCCGCATGGAGCAGGAACAGGCTCCAGGTCGGCACGCGCGTGATCGTGCGGTCCAAGTCATAGATGGCGAGGTCGGTCACGATGCCTCCCCGCCCTCGATCAGCGCGCGGACCAGATCGAGGTCGGCGGGTTTGTCGACGTCCACCGCCGCCAAGCCATACCCCGCGGCAACGATGCGGGCGTCCACGCCCGCCCGACGGCCGAGCGCCGCCACCGCCTCCGCCAGCGTCAGGTTGCCGAGCAGGTAGCGCAGCAGCAGTCCCGGCCCCAATCGCCGCACGATCCGCCACGGTTTTTTGCGGTCACGCTCCACGTGCTGCCACAGTTCCAGGGCGGCATCGGCGGCAGGAGTAGCCAGCCAGAACAGATTGCATCCCGACCACTCGCCATCCGCAAAGCGCAGCCAGGTGCGCCGCGTATCCGGCGCGTCCCGCTCAACCGTCGGACGGCTGGCGAGCAGGGCCGCCACGTCACAGGCCGGCACGTCGTTCAGGAACCCGCGTACCCATTCCGGCCGCAGCAGCGCATGATCGGCGGTGGTGAGCAGCAATGGCGCGCCCGCCCGCGCCAGCCCTTCGCGGGCGCTGGCGCTCGGCCCGGCGGCAGACACCAGCGCCGTCGTGCCGAGCGCGAGCGCATGCTGGCGAACCGCCTCGCTGGTGGCGCTGACGAAGATGCGGGTCGCGCCAGCCTCTCGCAGCGCCTCGACCACGCGCGCGAGCATGGTGCGTCCGGCGATCTCGATCAGCGCCTTGTCCGTGACGCCAGTATAGGCGGCGAGCGGGTCAGCCTCGCCGCGCGAGCCGGCAAGCACCAGGGCAGAAAAGCTCATCAGGATGCCTGCGCCCGGTATACGCGCCACAGTACGCCCGGCGCCGCCAGCAGCGGGTGCCGCTCGCGCCAGGGGGTTGCGGGGATGCGGATGCCCGTATGCCGCTCGATCTTGTACAGGGCGTAACGGGTTGCCCCGTCGAAGGTGAAGGCGGCCTTGATCAGTCGCACGATGTTGATCGGCTTGCCCGCATGGCGGTGGACCATCCAGGCCGCGACCAGCCGCTGGATATCGCGCAGCTCGACGCGCGGTTCGAAGACACCGTCCTGCTCGGCGAAACGGAGCCGGTCAGCCTGCCAGGCGAGCGGCAGCAGCCGCGTGAAATGCGCCTCAGCGTGGCGGACGATCTGGCCGCTGCGGCCGGCGCGTTCCACCCGGAACTCCGTTTCATATGTCTCGTCGAACAGGGCCTGCCAAAAGGTCGGGGCATCACCACGCCGGGGACCCAGGACCGCGGCAAAGCGGGCGCCCGTGATGATCGACGCGGCGACCGCGCGCTGCACGGTCCAGGTCTCGGCGGCGCCCGCCGACCAGGCCAGCGCGCAGGGCTGGGCAAAGCGAGCCCAGATCGTCGTGTCCAGCGTGCGTCCCGACGCCGCCCGGTGAAAGGTGGCAAGCGGCATCGTCGCCACCTTGGCGCGGATGATCCGGCCCCCGCCCAGGTCGATCTCCCGCCAGCCCACATCGGGCCAGCTCGCGGCGGACACCGCGCGGCGCAGCGGCGACCCGAGCGACCGCCGGGTCCGGACATAGTAGTCGAGAACGTCGTCCCGAGTGCCCGTCCGCAAAACCGAGCCGTAGAACAGCACCGCCGCCGCGCCGCACTCCCTCGCCAGCTGCTCGGCCGCCTGCCGGATCTCGGGCGCTACCTCGCGGGCCAGGTCGTCCCGGACCTGATCTAGGAGCATGATTCCGCAGGAACGAGGAACTCGATCGGCTGCCCTTCGTCGATCGTCAGGTCGCCGCCCTCGTACAGCTCGCCATCGAGGACGAACTTTGACTGGAGATTGAGGCGCAGCTGCCGCGTGTCGGCCCGGCGATAGCCGCGCGCGGCGAGCCACGACGCCTCCGCCCCGGCCAGCACCGCCGGCAAGGTCGCCGCAAGCGCGCGTGGCGGCGCATCGACGCCCAGCAGCTTCAGGCCGGCGCGCACCCGCCCGAACGGCTTAACGCCCAACGGCAGCCGCTCCAGCGTGGACGCGAGCAGGATGTACATGGATCGGTCAAGCACACGACCGTCCGCCAGCTCGATCCGCATGGCGTCGCCCCGACGCCAGACATTGTCGCGCCCCCCGAACAGCGTCTGCGCCACCGCGCCGGTCAGGGTCAGCCCGACCGCCAGGCCGTTGAACGCGCCCAAGCGGTGCGTGTCCTGCGCGAGCGTCGTCGCCCGGACGAACGCGCCCGCCCCCAGCAGAAAGCCATGAAGCGGCGATTCGCCGCTGTCCCGCCGGCCGATCACGATCGGCGCGCGCGTCACGACCCGGCCATGGGAGGCGGAACGGATCGCCTGCTCCAGTGTCCAGCCGCGGGGAACGCCCAGATCCATCGCCAGCGCGTTGGTCTTGCCCGACGGCACCAGCGCGACGCGCGGCATGGTGGGGAAATGGCGGGCGGCGGCGGTCAGCACGTCGCGGATGGTGCCGTCGCCGCCGCTGACGACCAGCGTTTCCATGCCCCGCACCGCCCAGCCACGAAGAACACGGTCCAGTTCGGCGCGGGATGTCGGCGCGGCGCGGCTGA
Source organism: uncultured Sphingomonas sp. (assembly GCA_934555855.1). The sequence goes on from CAKTFL010000015.1 coordinate 9,514, forward strand.
CATTGGCAGGCACCTCGACCCGCGGCAGGCCGTCGCGGAGATGATGGTGCGCCTTACCGTTCAGGATGACGCCAATCGGGCCGGCAGGCCGAACCGACGGCACGCGCGGTTCCAGGAACGGCGGCGTCGGCGGTCCGGGCAGGAAGAGATTCGGCTCATAGACTGCCGACCGCGCAAGCATGTTCATGGTAGCAGTCTCGCGCGAGAGGACGCCGGCATTGTGACGGCGAGGTAACATAATTATGGCAATTTCGTTCCTATCTGCCTCAATTGGGTTGGGCAATGACTCACCGCAAGAGCAGGGAGGGCGCAGGCCTGCCGGATTGACGACGGCCCGAACTTGTCGGACCCATGCCATCGCGTTTGGCAGGCCGGATGGATCGAAGGGAGGAGCGGCGCATGACGGTCGTGGCGGAATCGGGCAACGCGTCGGCTCCCGATGCTAAACCTTCCCTTCTGCATCCGGGGCTGCTGGCCTGCACCGTCACAGCCGCTCTGGCCGGACTGCTGTTCGGCTTCGACACGGCGGTTATCTCCGGTACCACGGAGGCGCTGCGCGGCCGCTTTGCCCTGACCGATGTCTGGCTCGGCGTGACGGTGTCGGCCGCTCTGTGGGGCACGCTGGCGGGCGCGCTGAGCGCAGGCATACCGGGCGACAGGTTCGGCAGTCGCGCCACCTTGCGGGTGCTGGCGCTGTTCTACGTCGCGGGCGGACTGGGCTGCGGCCTTGCCTGGAGCTGGGAGTCGCTGGTCTTCTTCCGCATCGTGGCCGGCCTCGCGGTCGGCGGATCGTCGGTGCTGGCGCCCGTCTATATCGCGGAGGTTGCGCCGCCGGGCCGGCGCGGCGGGCTGGTCGCCTCGTTCCAGTTCATGGTCATTCTTGGCATCCTCGCCGCCTATGTCTCGAACGCGGTAATCGCCTCGCTGAACTTGGGCGCGGATGACTGGCGGTGGAAGTTCGGTGTGTCGGCCCTGCCCGCGCTTCTGTTCCTGCTGCTCCTGCTGCGGATCCCCGACAGCCCGCGCTGGCTGGTCGCCAAGGGACGTTCGCGCGAGGCGAAGGCGGCGCTGGCGCGGGTCGGCATGGACGAGGTCCAAGCCGAACGGGAGATCGCCGCAGTCAGCGCATCTCTGACGCAGCGGTCGGGGGGCGGACGATTGTCCTGGCGGCTGCACCGGAAGCCCATCCTGCTCGCGGTCATTGTCGCCGGCTTCAACCAGCTGTCCGGCATCAACGCCCTGCTTTACTATCTGAACGACATCTTCGCGCACGCATCCGGCCGCCTGTCGCCCGATATGCAGGCCGTCATCATCGGGGTCGTGAACGCGGTCTTCACTGTGGCGGGCATGGCGCTGATCGACCGGCTCGGCCGGCGAACGCTGCTGCTGATCGGGTCGGCCGGCATGGCCGCGTGCCTGGTCGCGGCGGGGCTGGCGATGAGCGGCCCGCTGCCCGCCTGGACGCTGCTGCCGGCCCTGATCGGCTTCATCGCCTTCTTTGCGCCGAGCACCGGGGCGGTGATCTGGGTCTATATCTCCGAGGTGTTTCCGACCAGCGTGCGCGGACGCGGCAGCGCGGTGGGCGCGTCGACGCACTGGGGGCTGGACGCGGTGATCGCCGCAGCGTTCCCGATGATCGCAGCCCTTTCGGCAAGCCTGCCGTTCTTCTTCTTCGCAGCGATGATGGCGGCGCAGTTCGCCGTCGTGCTGATCTATTTCCCCGAGACAAAGGGCGTGCCGCTGGAAGAGATGGAGCGGCGGCTGGGCGTGACGATGCGATAGCGCGTCCGCTCAGTCGATCTCGTCGAGGCGGCGGAGCAACTCGGCCATGTCCGCATCCGCGGAGGGACGTTCATAACTCGCCGCCAGCAGCTCGCCGACCATTTGCGTGCCCGCGTCCGGCGCCTGGTCCTTGCGCTCGGCAAAGAAGCGGTCGAGCAGGAAGCGCGTCCCCTCCCGCGCGCGGATCAACTGGCCGGCGGGGAACATGAGGTTGAGCCGCGGACCGGCGACCGACGACAGGTTGCGGAGCGAGCGGACCGCCCCCGACCATGCCTCCTCCGCCGCTTCGCGCCGATCCACCGAGCCCGGATCATCGACCCTTGCCAGCCGGTGAAGCGCATATAGGCCCAGCACGGCCGACAGCAGGAAAAAGAACTCCCAATGGCTGAAGGTCAGGCCGAACAGTCGGTCCGTGCCGCTGGGGCTGTACCATAGCAGGCGCAGCTCCAGCCGCCGCTGGGCGAGGAAGTCCGCCGCCGCGCCGCCCAGCACCGGAGCGATCCCGGCCGCGATCGCTCCGATCAGCGCGTTGGTCGCCATGTAGCTGGTGCCGGAGCCGAGCGGGCTCGTCTTCATGACGATGTTGCCGCTCGCCAGTGCCACCCCTGCCCCCGCCGCGCCCATCACGACATGCGCGATGATCAAGTGCGCCGCCTGCGCCGTCGCGCTCGGCCATTCGCCGGCGAAGGCCATGCCCGCGATACACAGGATGAACAGCGGCACGCTGAGTTCCAGCACCGACTTGTTGCTCAGCCGGTCGCTGAGATCGCCCCAGCCGCGGACCACCCCGACGCTGGCGATCTGGCTGACAAGCGACAGGATCAGCACGAAGCTCATCGAAAATCCCAGTCCGCGCACCATGTAGACCGTGAAGAACGGTACGGCGAGGTTCACGGCGAACTGCCAGCTCGCCAGAAAACGCAGCACGCCGCGAAAGCGCCTGTCCTTCAGCGGTTCGGCAAGCAGGCGGAACAGGGAGGCGGCGGGGGCCGGCGGCATCCGCGGTTCGGGCACGCTCGCCAGCGCGACGGTGCTGAACAGGCCGCACAGAAAGCCGAACAGGTACAGGCCGGAAAAGATCAGGTCGCCCTCGGTCCGCGAAACGGCCGCGAGCGCCATCGCACCCGCCGCGACCAGCGTCGCCGCCGCGCTGACGCTCGTGCCGTAGACGCCGCGCCGGGCAAAGAAGCGACCCAGCTCCGCCTCCGGGATCAGGTCGCGGATCCAGCTGTTCCAGCTGCACGCGCCCACCGCATTCATGCCGTAGTGCAGGAACGCCGCCGCGATCAGCATCGCCGCCG
>CAKTFL010000016.1 GCA_934555855.1 uncultured Sphingomonas sp.
CCTTCGAATATGGCGCGGCCTCGCAGACCGCGCTCGCCGGCCAGTTCGACGTGAAGGAGGTGTTCGGCGAGGCGCGCGTGCCGCTGCTCGGCGACATGCCGTTCATCGACACCCTCGCGATCGAAGGCGCGGCACGCTACTCCGATTATTCCTCGATCGGCGGCGTGTTCACGTGGAAGGCGGGCGGCGAATATGCGCCGGTCAAGTGGGTGCGCATCCGCGGCGCCTATAACCGCGCGATCCGCGCGCCGAACATCTCCGAACTCTATGCCGGGCAGCAGGTCGGGAACGTGTCCGCACAGGACCCGTGTGCCGGCGTCATCGACAACGATCCGCTGACGACGTCGCCAACGGCCTCCGCAGCGCAATGCGCGCTGACCGGCGTCACGCCCGCACAATATGGCCGCATCATCGAATGCCCCAGCGAAGTGTGCGTCACCCAGGGAGGCGGCAACACGGCGCTCAAGCCCGAAGAGGCAGACACCTACACCGCAGGCGTGGTGATCGAGCCCAGCTTCCTGAAGCGGCTGTCGCTGTCGGTCGATTATTTCAACATCAAGGTCCGTGATTATATCAGCTCGATCCCGGCGCCGCTGGCGATCAGCCAGTGCATCGAGACGGGCAATCCGCTGTTCTGCGGCCTGTTCCGACGCGACCCCCGCTCGGGTGTCCTGTTCGGGGATCAGGGCTATATTGTCGCGACGACCCAGAATACCGGCTCGCTGAAGACGTCCGGCATCGACGTCGGCGCCAGCTACGCAGTGCCGACCGGCATCGGACGTTTCGCCGCGTCGTTCACCGGCACGTGGCTGAACGAACTGGTCAACGAACCGCTGCCGGGCCTCGGCTCCTATGACTGCAAGGGGCTGTTCGGCCCCACTTGCGGCCAGCCCAGCCCCGCCTGGCGCCATCAGGCGCGCCTGACCTGGACCGATCCCGCCAATGTCGGCAGTCTGTCGCTGAACTGGCGTTATGTCGGGCCGACGTCGCTGACGAACAACACGGACGATCCATTCCTGACCGGCGATCCCTATGTCATAAACGCGCACCTGCCCGCCTACAACTATTTCGACCTGGCGGCGACCGTGACGGTTCGGAAGGGCATCGCTTTCCGCGCCGGGGTCAACAACCTGCTGGACAAGGATCCGCCCGCAGTCGCGCAGGGTCTGGCGGCCGCTTTCGGCAACGGCAACACCTTTCCCGGCGTCTACGACGTGGCAGGCCGGACCTTTTTCTTCGGCATCAACGCGCAGTTCTGACCGGCCCGCCCTGACGAGCCCCACCCAGCCCTGTGCTTCCGCCCCGACGGGAGCACAGGGCCGGCAACGAGCGCGCGATCAGCGAGGCGTGGTGCTGCCGCTCGTGGAACCGCTGGTGTCGCCCGTGCTGCTGCCGCTCGACGTGCCCGTCCCGCTTCCGCTGCTGGTCCCGCTGCCGGCCCGGCGATGCGAGCGGCTCGTCGCCTTGCTCCCGCTGCGGCTGGAATGGCTTGAGGCGCCTGACTGGCGCGTGCTGCTGGACATCGAGCCGGAGCCGGCGGACCCGCTGCCCGAACTTGTGGAAGAGCCGGACTGATCGCTCGTCCCGCCCGAGGTCGAGGCACTTCCGCTGGTCTGCGCCGAAGCGGCGACACTGAGACCCAGAACGGCGGCAGACGTCAGGATGAACTTGGCCATTTTCATGAGATTGTTCCTTGCTCGACTGTCCGGTCAGAACGCCTGAGCAGAGGACGGCAGTTCCAGGTTTTAACTATTTTATTTCAATGACATAAGTTGGTTTGGCGGGGCAAGCGCCGCTGCCCCGCCGCGTCACTCACTCAGTTCTCGACGCGCAGCAGCACCGCGCCATGCGCCGGAACGGTGAAGGACAGCTGACCGGGAGGGAGCTCCCTGCCCTGCCACAGGTCGCGGACGGCCACCGGCGTCCCTCGCCCGATCTCCTCCGGGAGCGCGGTCATCGTCGCCGGAGCGGTGCCACGGTTGAACAGCGCCACCGCCACCGCTTTGCCGGCCAGCTCCTTGCGCCACACCTCCAACTCGCCGTCCTGCCTCACCCGTCGCCCCTGCACGCCGAGCGGATCCTGATCGATGGCGATCACCTCACGGTTCGTCAGCAGGTTTTTCGCGCCCGGCTTGGTCAGGCGCAGGTCATGCCCCATCACGAGCGGGGCCGCCTGGATCGCCCACAGGGTCATGTGAGTGCGATATTCGTCGTCGCTCATCCCGCCATTGCCGATCTCCAGCATGTCGGGGTCATTCCAACCGCCGGGTCCCGCATGGGGGAACTTCGGATTTCGGACAAAGCCGATGTCTGCCATGATCTTGTAATCGTCGGTGATGTCACCAGTCGTGCGCCACAGATGCCCGCCGACCGAACGCCCCCAGTCCGCCACGTCGAAACGGCCATATTCGCACAGCGAATAGATGATGGGCCGCCCGGTCGCCTTCAGCGCCAGGCCCATTTCGTAATAGCTGCGCTTCACCGTGTCGGCATCGGCATAAAACCATTCGCCCGAGCACAGGTCGTACTTCAGATAGTCGATGCCCCAATCGGCGAAGGTCTGCGCGTCCTGACGGACATGGCCATAGCTGCCCTGATAGCCGGCGCAGGTCTTCGGTCCGGGCGAGGAATAGATGCCGAGCTTCAGGCCGCGGGCGTGAACATAGTCGGCCAGTGCCTTCATGTCAGGAAACTTGGCGTTGGGCCGCAGCGCGCCCGATGCGTCACGCTTGCCCTGCCAGCCATCGTCGATGTTGATGTAGCGGTAGCCGGCGTCGCGCAGCCCAGTGGAGACCATCGCATCCGCCATGGCGCGAATGGTGCGGTCGTCGATATGCTCGGCGAACTTGTTCCAGCTCGACCAGCCCATCGGCGGAGTCATCGCCAGATTGTCGGGCGGGATGGTGCCGAACGGCGGCAGGGCCGGCGCGTGGCGAAAAGCGCGCGCCTCCGCCTGGGTAGCCGTGCCGCGTCGGCCGCGCTGCGTCACGTGGCTGTGCCACATGTCACCCTGAAGCACGACCCCGGCGTCCGTGAAGCGGGCGGTCCAGCGGTGCGTGGCATGATCCCTGTCGTTGAGGTTACGCAGGTCGAACCGCAGCATGCCTCCCTCGATCCGTGCATTCTGCATGGCGATTGGCCCGTACCAGGCCGTGGTGACGGCGCCGCGTACGTTGTTCCCGTCTACCGCCACCTGCATCATGGTAACGCCGGGATAGGACGGTGCCTTGTCGAACAGCCACACTCCGGCAGGCGTCGGCCGCGCAACGGCCTGGGCGGATGAGAGGATCAGGCAGAAAGCGGCGAGCAGGGTGCGCATCGTCAAAACCCCGCTCACAGCGCGGACGGGTGCGGATCGAGCGACGCATCGCCCCGCTCCGCCAGACTGTGCCGTCGACCATAAGCGAAGTAGATCGCCAGTCCGATCAGGTTCCAGATCATGAACCGGCCGATCGTCGCGGAGGGCAGGCTGAACAGCAGGTAGACGCAACCCAGGATCGCCAGGGTGCCGACGGCGAACGGGGCCGGACAGCGGAACAGGCGCGGCGCATCGGGTGCGCGGTGCCGCAGCACCATCAGGCACGCGCCCACGGCGATGAAGGCGAGCAGCGTGCCCGCATTGGCCAGCTCCGCGATCTGGTCCAGCTGGAAGAAACCCGCCACGGCCGCGATCGACAGGCCCGTCAGCAGCGTGATGAGCGTCGGCGCGCCGGTCCGCGGGCTGACCGTCGCCAGCCTGCGCGGCAACAGGCCGTCGCGCGCCATCACGAAGAAGATGCGGCTTTGCCCATACATCATCACCAGGATCACGGACGGCAGCGCGATGATGGCCGCCAGCGCGATCAGATGCCCGGCGAGCGGCTGTCCCAGCGACCGCAGCACCAGCGCCAGCGGCTCGGGCGAGTTGGCGAGCTGCGTGAAGGGCAGCGCGCCCACCGCCGCGACCGCGACGGCCATGTAGATGACGGTGCACACCAGCATCGACCCGACGATGCCGATCGTCAGGTCGCGGCCGGGCCGCTTCGCCTCTTCGGCGGACGTCGCCACGGCGTCGAAGCCGTAGAAAGCGAAAAACACGATCGCCGCCGCCGCCATCACGCCACGCTTCTCGCCGCCCGTCTCCACCGACCCGAAGCCGTAAGGCATGAACGGGTGAAGATTGGCGTTGTCGAAGGCGGGCAGCGCGAAGGCGACGAAGATGCCCAGCGCGACAAGCTTGATGATCACCAGCACGATGTTCAGGGTCGCGCTTTCCCGCGTGCCCCCGATCAACAGTCCCATCACGGCCAGCGCCACCAGTACCGCAGGCAGGTTGATGATGCCGCCACCGTGCGGGCCGGTCAGCAGCGCCGCCGGCAGATGCACGCCCGCCGACTGTATCCAGCCGACCAGATAGCCCGACCAGCCGACCGCGACGGTCGAACAGGCCAGCGAATATTCGAGGATCAGGCTCCACCCGACGATCCAGGCGATGCCCTCGCCCAGGGCAGTGTAGCTGAACGTGTAGGCGCTCCCGGCTGCCGGGATCATGGTCGCCATCTCGGCATAGGCGAGCGCGGCACAGGCGCACACTGCGCCCGCGATGGCGAAGGCCAGGATAACGGCCGGCCCCGCGCGCTCGGCCCCGACGCCGGTCAGCGTGTAGATGCCGGTCCCAACGATCGCGCCTACGCCCAAGGCGATCAGATGAGGCCAGGAAAGGGTCTTCGCCAATGCCTGCCCCGCACCGTGGCGGGTGACGGCATCGAGTGGCTTACGCGGACCGAACATTCATTCCCTCCCCCTTGGCTGCGGCGATCAGGTCGCTGCGCCGAATTGTTCCCGTAGATCGTCAAGCGTCGCCTGGATGTGCCGCCCGAGCAGATCCTGAAGCGCCACGTCGTCCCGCGCGATGAACGCATCCAGCAATCCCTGATGCTCCTGATGCGCGCGCGATTCGCGCCCTGCGGGTTGCAGGTGCGCGACGACATAGCGTTCGGCCAGGATCATCAAGCGCTCGATGAGCTGCGTGGTGAGCAGCCGGTTGCAGGGACGCACCAGCGCGACATGGAATTCGCGATTGCGGACGGCCACTTCCGACAGGTTGGTCCCCGCCGCGCTGTCCAGCTTTTCAAAGGCCATGATCGCGGCCTGCCTGTCCTTGTCATCGGCATGGAGCGCGGCGCGGGCGGCGGCCTGCGGCTCCAGCGCCAGGCGCAGCGCATAGATCTCGTCCGCCTGATCGGCGGACATGGGCCGCACGAAATAGCCCCGGTTTGCCTGGCTGGCGAGCAGCCCTTCCTGTTCGAGCCGGGCCAGCGCCTCGCGCAGTGGGATCTTGCTGACGCCCAACTCTCCGGCGAGCGCGTCCTGCCGGATCGCGACATTCTCGGGCAGGCGACCGTTGACGATCTGCTCCCGCACAATTTCGAACACCCGTTCCGACAATGTACGTATGACGAGGCTCAAGGGCCGATCCTCCGGGCAATCTCCCCAGAACCTCCCCGTGAGAGGGAAATTGCGGGAGTCACGTGACCTGGAAGCCTTCCCAGAACGGATCGGCTCGATCAATCCATATCGTGTTGAAGCCGGTCACGGTCGCCGATCCTTCGATCGATGGGATGATCGCGGGTCGGTCGCCGACCGTACTCTCCGCCTCTACCCGGCCGATAAAGCGGCTGTCGATATAGCTTTCGTGGACGAACCGCTCGCCAACCGCCAGCCGGCCGCTCGCTGCCAGATGGGCCAGCCGTGCCGACGTGCCCGTGCCGCAGGGGCTTCGGTCGATCGCCTTGTCTCCGTAGAAGACGGCATTGCGGCCATCGGCACCTTCGCCGCGCGGCCGGTCTGCCCACAGGACATGGCTGACGCCCCGGATCGTGGGATCGAGCGGATGCACCGGCTCGAACACCCCCCGCACCGCGTCGCGGACACGTCCGCTCAGGTCCACCAGCCGTGCGGCGCCCAGATCGTCAAGGCCGGTATAGCCGCCCTGCGGCTCTACGATGGCGTAGTAATTGCCGCCATAGGCCACGTCGATCGACAACGGGCCGAGCCCTTCCACCGTCACTTGGATGCCGCGCTCGGCGACATAGGCGGGGACGTTGGTAATCCGGACCGCGCTGACCGTGTCGCCTTCTGCCCGATAATCAATGTCGATCACGCCCGCCGGCACTTCGACCCGCAGGCGGCCGGGTGTCGCCGGCTGGATCAGTCCGTGCTCAAGCCCGAAGGTGACCATGCCGATGGTGCCGTGCCCGCACATGGGCAGGCAGCCGCTGGTCTCGATGAACAGGATGCCGATATCGGCATCGGGCCGGGTCGGGGGATAGAGAAAGCCACCGGACATCATGTCATGCCCGCGCGGCTCAAAGCACAGGCCCGTGCGGATCCAGTCGAAACGGGCCAGGAAGTCCTGGCGCCGCTCCGACATGGACGCCCCCTTCAGCAGGGGAGCGCCGCCCACGACCAGGCGGACGGGATTACCCGCGGTGTGGCCGTCGATGCAGAAGAAGGTGTGGCGCACGTGCCCGCTTTTCCCGTCGTTCAGGCCGCCTTGGCCGGGGCGAGCGAGGGGCGCGTCGCCGCGGCCTTCTCCACCATCGCGATCACCTCCGCACGGCGCTCACCCCGGAGGACGTAGCGCGGCGGCAGGACCCGCTCCGACCCGCGACCCATGACCTGCTCCGCCAGCTTGATCGACTGCACCAGATCATGCTCGGCGTCGAGATGGAGGAGCGGCATGAACCAGCGATAGATTTCCATCGCCTTGGCATGATCGCCCCGCTGAAACGCTGCCACAAGCTCCACCGATTCCTTTGGAAAGGCGTTGGTGAGGCCCGAAACCCAGCCCTGCGCGCCGAGATACAAACCCTCAAGCGCAACATCGTCCAGCCCCGCAAACAGGACGTAACGGTCGCCGAAAACATTGCGAAAATCGGTAAAGCGCCGCGTGTCCGGCGCGGATTCCTTCACCGCGACGATGTTCGGCACGTCAACGAGCGCGGCCAGCACGTCCTGATCGATCATCGTGCGATAGGCAGGCGGGTTGTTGTACAACATGATCGGCAAGCCGGTCTGCTCCGCCACGCCCTTGAAATGCGCCACAAGCTCGTGCGGCTTGGGCACGTACACCATCGGCGGCAGCAGCATCAGGCCATCCGCGCCTACCTTCTCCGCTGCCCGCGCATAGCGCACCGCGCGGCGGGTGTCGTATTCGGAAACGCCGGTGACGACGGGCACCCGCCCCGCCACCACTTCCACGATCGCGGACAACACAGACACCTTCTCGTCAAAGTCGAGCGAGTTGTTTTCGCCCACCGTGCCGAGTGCGATCAGCCCCGTCACACCGTCGCGGATCAGATCGTCCACCACGCGCTGCGTATCGGCCAGATCAAGCGACAGGTCCTCGCGGACCTGAGTCGTAACGGCAGGGAAGACCCCGTTCCATTTCACTGTCATGCCCGTATCCCGGCTCCGCAACCTTGACTGAAATACCGTATACGATGCAGCGTAGGCCGGCGCAAGACATGGAGAGCAGGTGCAGCAAATTGTGATCATCGGCGGGGGCGTGGTCGGCCTGAGCACCGGCCTTATGCTTGCCCGTGCAGGACATGGCGTGACCGTGCTGGACTCCGACCAGGAAAGGGCGGCTGCCTCCTGGGGCAACGCCGGGCACATCGCGGTCGAGCAGGTCGCGCCGCTCGCCTCGCCGGCCGCATTGCGGAGCGCCTGGGGACGGCGGTTCGCGGCCGGAGGTGCGCTGGACCTGCCGATCCGCGCCGCAGGAAGCTGGTTGCCGTTCTTTCCCTCGTTCCTCGCCGCCAGCCGGCCCGCCCGCTTCCGCGCCGGGTCGGTGGCGTTGCGTACGTTGCTGGTGGAGGCGATGCCCGCCTGGCGACGACTGGCGACCGCAGCGGGTAGGCCGGACCTGGTGCGGGAAGATGGCCACCTCGTCGCCTGGGAAAGCAGCGCAACGGCCGAACGAGGCGCAACCGCCTGGCGGGCGGCGGATACGGCGAGCGCGACCGTTCGGGCAGCGGGTGCGGATGACCGCAAGCGGATCGCCACCGTGACGACCGCACCGATCGCTGGCGCGATCCGCTTCGCGGGGAGCGGCCAGATCGCCGATCTCGGCGCGCTCGCGACTGCCCTGGAAACCGCGCTGCTGACCGCGGGCGGCAGGATGGTCCAAGAGCACGCCGCGCCGCATCTGGATGGCAGCCGCGTCCTTGTTCCCGGCCACGCCGCCGATCTGGTGATCGTGGCCGCCGGCGTGCGAAGCCGGCCGGCGATGGAGGCGCTCGGCCACCGTGCGCCGCTGATCGCGGAGCGCGGCTACCACATTCGCGCTGCTGCCGACCGCTGGCCGGTCGACTTGCCGCCGCTGGTGTTCGAGGATCGGTCGATGATCGTCACCCGCTTCGCCAACACGGTGCAGGCGGCCAGTTTCGTGGAGTTCGGCACGCCCAATGCGCCGCCCGACCTGCGAAAATGGGAGCGGCTGGAACAGCATGTGCGCGCGCTGGGATTGCCGATAGAGCCGCCTTTCAGCCGCTGGATGGGCTCTCGACCCACCCTGCCCGACTATCTCCCCGCGATCGGCCGGTCGCGCCGCGCGGACAATCTGGTCTATGCATTCGGTCACCAGCATCTGGGGCTGACGCTGGCGGCGGTCACGGCGGAGCAGGTCGCTGCTCTGCTGGCAGGGGACAGGCCATCGATCGACCTGTCCCCGTTCGATCTGGAACGATTCGGAGGAAGACGATGACGATCGGCGGCTCGACGGTCGAGGCGGAACTGGCAACGCTTGTGCCGTGGCCTGATCCGGCACCACCGATCGACGGCGCAGAGCGTCGCGAGCGACTGGCTCGCGCGCAGGAAGCTCTGTCGCACGCCGGCCAGGACGCGTTGCTGGTGGGGGCCGGACCCAGCCTGCGCTACTTCACAGGGGTAAGCTGGTCCGCCACCGAACGGTTGGTCGCGCTGCTGCTGCCAGCGTCGGGCCGGCCAACGGTGATCTGCCCCGCGTTCGAATTGGGATCGCTGATTGCCGAGTTGGCAGTCGAGGCGGACATCATTCTATGGGAAGAGGATGAAGATCCCGCTGCGCTGGTGCGGAACGCCCTGCCGGCGAACGCGCGGCTGGCCGTCGACCCGCTGCTTCCTTTCACCGTCACGGAGCGGCTGCGCCCGTCACTGACCCTGATCGACGGCGCGGCGATCATCGACGGATTGCGGCGCATCAAGTCGCCCGCCGAGCTGGCGCTGATGCGGCAGGCGATGGCCATGACGCTGGAGGTACATCGCCGCGCCGCCCGCATCCTTGCGCCGGGCATCCGCGCGAGCATGGTCAGGCGCTTCATCGACGACGCGCATCGCGCGCTTGGCGCGGCAGGCTCCAGCTTCTGCGCGGTCCAGTTCGGCCGCGCCACCGCCTTTCCCCACGGCCTGCCCGGCGATCAGATGCTGGAAGAAGACCAGCTGGTGCTGGTCGATACCGGCTGCCTGGTCGACGGCTACCACTCGGACCTCACCCGCACCTACGCCTTCGGCCATGTGTCGGACGAGGTGCGGGCGACGTGGGAGCTGGAGCGGGAGGCGCAGGCGGCCGCCTTTGCCGCGGTCCGTCCCGGCGCGACCTGCGAAAGCATCGATGCGGCCGCCCGCGCGGTGCTGGAGCGCGGCGGGCTCGGCCCCGACTATCGCCTGCCGGGCCTGCCCCACCGCACCGGCCATGGCATCGGCCTGTCGATCCATGAGCCCGCTTATCTGGTCCGCGGCGACCGGACGGTACTGGCGCCCGGTATGTGCTTTTCCGACGAGCCAATGATCGTGGTGCCGGACCAGTACGGCGTGCGGCTGGAGGACCATTTCCATGTCACCGAAACGGGTGCCGCCTGGTTCACCGAACCGCAGCCCGCGATCGGCCGGCTCGAATGAGCAGCGGCCTTATTCCTCGTCGGAATAGGGCCCCCTGCCACCGTCGCGGATAAGCTGGTCGATCCGCCGGTCGACCTCCGGCGTCGGGACGGAGCCGAGCGACAGCACCGCATCGTGAAAGGCGCGAATGTTAAATCGCGGCCCCAGTGCCTTTTCGGCCCGTTTGCGCGCCGCCAGGATGGCCAGCTCGCCCTCGTAATAGCTCACGGCCTGGCCCGGCCAGGCGATGTAGCGGTCGACCTCCGTCTCGATCTCGTGATCGGCAAGCGCCGTGTTGTCGTGGAGATATTGCTGCGCCCGCTCGCGCGACCAGGCCATGGCGTGGATGCCGGTGTCCACCACCAGCCTCGACGCGCGCCACGCCTGATAGCTCAACATGCCGAACAGGTTGTATGGGGTTTCATACATCCCCATCTCCTCGCCCAGCGCCTCGCAATACAGCGCCCATCCCTCGCCATAGACCGACAGGTAGGTGTCGCGGCGGAACGCGGGCAGGTCCTTGTTCTCAGCGGCGAGCGGCATCTGGAAGGCGTGGCCCGGCGCGCTTTCGTGCAGGGTCAGCGCGGGCAGCGAGTAGAGCGGTCGCGCCGGCAGATTATAGGTGTTGACCAGGTAGATGCCCGGCCCGCCGCGGCCGCCGGTGTAGAAGGGGGCGATCTCGTCGGGCACCGGCTTGATCGCGAAGCGGCTGCGCGGCAGGCGACCGAAATACTGCGCCGCCTTGCCGTCGAAGGTCTTGGCGAGCCACGCGGCGCGGTCGAGCAGCGCCTGCGGCGTCTTGGCATAGAAACGCGGGTCGGTTCTCAGGAACTGGAGAAAGGCGGGCAGGTCTCCCTTGAACCCCACATGGTCCATCACCTGCTGCATCCGCGCGCGGATCTTCGCGATTTCGGCCAGGCCGGTCTGGTGGACCTGCTCGGGCGTCAGGTCCTGCGTGGTATATTCAACGATCTTGGAGCGGTAATAGGCCCGCCCGTCGGGCAGGTCGTAAGCGGCCAGTGCCTTCTGGGCGCCCGGGATATAATCCTGCCGCAGAAAGGCGAGCAGCCGCGCATGGGCCGGCACCACCGCCTCGCGGATCGCCTTGGCCGCCTCCGCGCGCAAGGTCGCCTGCGTCGCTGCGGGGATGTTGTCCGGAAACTTTCTGAACGGAGCGTAGAAGGGCGAGTCCTCGACCGACTTCGCTTCCACCACCTGCGCTACCCCCGCATCGCGGCCGTTGAGCGTGATCTGTGGGGGGGTGAAGCCGCGCTTCAGCCCGGCGCGCATATTGGCGATCTGCTGGTCGTAATAGCGCGGAATGTCGCGCAGCATGGCGAGGTAATCGCGATATGTCTTTTCGGTCGCCATCGGCTCGCGCGCCGCGCCGGCCACCTCGCCCCAAAAGCTGCTGTCCGCGTTGAGCGGCCGCTCGTAATCGCGGAAACGCTGCTCGGCGAGCAGGGTGTCGATCTGATTCCTGTAGACCGCGTAGTTCACCCGCTCCTCGGGCGACAGGTCCGCGACGCGGATCGTGGCGAGCGCGGCGGCGGTGCGCGTCCAGCGATCGAGCTTCGCCGCCTGCGCGGCCGGCCCGACGTCGGGCAAGGCGAGCGGCGCGTCGCTGCCGCTGTCCTCGTCGCGCGCCACCTGATGCTGACGCCACCGATACTCGTCCGTATAAAGCGCACGCAGCCGGGCATCGGCGCTGGTCGCGGCGGCGACCCGTTGCGTCGGTGCCACGGCCGCCGCCACGGTTCCGCCGGCCGCCACGCTCACCAGGCACGCCATCGCCACTCGCCGCTTCATTCCTCAACTCCGATCGCCATGATGTCCGCATGGAGCGCCGCCGGGATGACGACCCCTTCCCGGCTGCTCAGCGTCCGGGCCGCGTGACGGCGCGAGGACGGCAATCGGGCGCCCTGTTCCTCGATCGCGGCGAACATCGCTTCCGCACGGGCGAGGTGATCGGCGCCGGCGTCGCCCAGAAAGCCCGCGGGGTCGACCGCGATCACCAGCTCGCCGCCGATCGGCGACCCGCCGCGTCCCGCATCGGCGGCGATCGATTCCGCGCTGGTCATATCGCCGATCAGCGGCCCCGCCAGCAGCTCCACCATCGCCGCCAGCGCCGAGCCCTTGTGCCCGCCAAAGGTCCGCATCGCGCCGTCGAGCACTGCCTTTGCATCCGTTGTCGGCTGCCCTTGCGGATCATAGCCCCAATCGTCCGGCACCGGCCTGCCGGCGCGGCGATGCAGCTCGATCTCGCCGCGCGCGACGGCGCTGGTCGCGAAGTCGAACACGAACGGTTCGCGCCCCGGGCGCGGCCAGCCGAACGCGATCGGGTTGGTGCCGAACACCGGGCGGGTGCCACCGGCGGGCGCGACCCAGGCGTGGCTGGGCGTAAAGGCGAGCGCGACTAGCCCCTGCTCCGCCAACGCCTCAACTTCCGGCCACAGGGCGGCGAAATGGACCACATTGTTGAGCGCCATCGCCGCGATGCCATGCGCGCGCGCCTTTTCCGCCAGGGCGGGCATCCCTCGCGCATAGGCGAGCTGGGCAAAGCCGCCGCCGCCGTCTACCCGGACCAGCGCCCCGCGCGGGCTGCTCACCTGCGGCACCGCATCGGGGACGACCACGCCCGCGCGGATGCTGTTGACGGC
>CAKTFL010000017.1 GCA_934555855.1 uncultured Sphingomonas sp.
GGCCCCCGCTGCCGATCAGGCTGGCATGGGTGCCCTGCTCGACGATCCGCCCGGCGTCCATGACGATGATCCGCCCGGCCGCACGGACCGTCGCGAGCCGGTGGGCGATCACCAGCGTGGTGCGGCGCTCCATCAGCCGCTCCAGCGCCTGTTGCACCAGCCGCTCGCTTTCGGCGTCGAGCGCGCTTGTCGCCTCGTCGAGGAGCAGCAGGGGCGCGTCGCGCAGCAGCGCCCGGGCAATGGTGAGCCGCTGGCGCTGGCCGCCCGACAGCCGCGCGCCGCCCTCGCCCAGAAACGTGTCGAGCCCGTCGGGCAGCTGGCGCAGGAAGTCCGCCGCATTTGCCGCCTCCGCCGCCGCCCACAGCTGGTCGTCGGTCGCGCCCCATTCGCCATAGCGCAGATTGTCCCTCGCCGACGCCCCGAAGATAACCGTCTCCTGCGGGACCAGCGCAATGCGCGCGCGAATGTCTGCGGGATCGGCATGGCGCAGGTCGATGCCGTCCAGCGTGACGCGGCCGCTGTCGGGATCGTAGAAACGCTCGGCAAGCTGGAACAGGGTCGACTTGCCGGCACCCGACGGGCCGACAACGGCGACCGTCTCGCCCGGCTCGATCCGCAAGGTGAGCCCGTCCAGCGCCGACACCTCGCGCCGCGTCGGATACCGGAAATGCACGTCCTCGAACGCGAGCGCGCCGATGCTCGGAACGGGCAGGCTGGCGGGGCTGGCGGGCGCGGCGATCTCCGGCTGTTCGGCGATCAGCGCGGCGAGGCGCTCGGCTGCTCCCGAGGCGCGCAGTACGTCTCCCCAGACCTCGGTCAACGCACCGAACGCGCCGGTGACGATGCCGGCGGTCAGGACGAAGGCGGTCAGCGAGCCGCCGGTGATCCGCCCCGTCGCGACGTCATGCACCGCATCCCACAGGATCAGGGTGACCCCGCCGAACAACAGCCCGATCACGACGGAGGTCATCACCGCGCGCAGGCCGAACCGACGGCGGGCGGCGGCGAAGCTGTCCTCCACCGCACTTTCGAACCGATCGGCCTCCCGGGTCTGCTGGCCGAACGCCTGCACGATCTTCATCGCCGACAGTGTTTCCACCGCCCGTGCGCCGACCTCCGCGAGCTGATCCTGCGACGTCTTCGAATAACGTCGCACCCGGCTGCCCAGGAACACGATCGGCAGGACGAGCAGCGGGATGCCGATCAGCAGCGCACCGGCGAGCTTGGGCGCGAGCGTGAACAGGTAGATCAGCCCGCCGAACCCCACCACCGCGTTACGAAGCGCGACCGATACCGTTGAGCCGACGACCTGCTCGATGATCGCCGTGTCGGCCGTCAGGCGCGACGCGATCTCCGACGGGCGGTTCTCCTCGAAATAGCGCGGGGCGAGCCGCAACAGGTTGCCCTGCACGGCAATGCGAATGTCGGCGACGGTCCGCTCGCCAAGCCAGGACACGAAGTAGAACCGCACCGCTGTCGCCAGCGCAAGCACGACGACGACGGCGAGCAGCCCCTGGAAATAGGGGGCGATATCAGCTGGCGCGCTACCCCCCGCGAAGCCGTGGTCGACCACTTTCTGGAACGTGCGCGGAATATACAGGGTCGCACCGGCCGAGGCGATCAGCGCCAGCAGCGCGACCACGATCTGGACTGGGTAGCGCGAGGTGAAGCGCCATACCATGCGAAGGCTGCTCAGGCTGCCCCGATCGGGGGTGGAGAGCGACGGTTGCGGTGCGGCGGGACGGGCCATGCGGGGGGACGTAGCAGCCGTCCGGCGACGTCTCAACGCCGACGATCTTGCTTGCCGGGGCATTTGCTTTACGAAGATTGCAACCTATTTTCCGCATTGGAAAAATCCCATGCTGTATGACGCCTATGAGATGCAGCGTTCGCTGCTTGCCGGTGCGAGCGCCATGGCGAGCTGGGGCGCAGGCTGGTTACAGAACCCGGCCAATCCGTTCGCTTATCTGGGCGGCGGGACGGTGATGGGTTCGGCGCTGGAGGTGTTCGCACACGCGTCCGCGCCCCGTGACAAGCCGGCCTTCGGGCTGCATCACACGATCATCAACGGCGACGAGGTTGAGGTTCGCGAGGAGATCCTGCTTCAGAAGCCGTTTGGCCAGCTGAAGCGCTTCCGCCGGCAGGGCGTAGAGGGCGGCCCGAAACTGTTGATCGTGGCGCCGATGTCTGGCCATTATGCGACCCTGCTGCGTGGCACGGTGGAGCGCATGCTGCCGAGCGCGGACGTCTACATCACCGACTGGCACGATGCGCGAATGGTGCCGCTCGCCGATGGCGGGTTCGATCTGGACGACTATATCGATTATCTGATCGCCTTCCTGGAGGCGATGGGACCGAACGAGGGGAAGGGCGGCACGCACATGCTGGCTGTCTGCCAGCCGTCTGTGCCCTGTTACGCCGCCGCAGCGCTGATGAGCTCGGACGACAATCCCTGCCGTCCCAAGTCGCTGACCCTGATGGGCGGCCCGATCGACACGCGCGAGGCGCCGACCGCGGTGAACGTGCTCGCGACCGAGCGGCCCCATGCCTGGTTCGAGCATAATGTGATCGCAACGGTGCCGGCGATCTACCCGGGTGCGGGACGGCGGGTCTATCCTGGGTTCCTGCAACTCGCCGGGTTCATGGCGATGAACCTGGGCAACCACATGATCAGCCATTGGGAGATGTTCAAGCATCTCGTCCAGGGTGACGGCGAGAGTGCCGACGCGACCAAGCGCTTCTACGACGAATATCGCTCGGTGTGCGACATGACGGCTGAGTTCTACCTACAGACGATTGACCTCGTCTTCCAGCGCCACGCCCTGCCCAAGGGCGAGATGTTCCATCGCGGACGCCGGGTCGATCCGGGTGCGATCAGGGACGTCGCGCTGCTCACGATCGAAGGGGAGCGGGACGATATTTCGGGTGTGGGGCAGACACGGGCCGCGCTGACGCTGGCGACCAGCCTGGCTGAAGACAAGAAGCGCTACTTCATGGTCGAGGGCGCCGGGCACTACGGGATCTTCAACGGGTCGCGGTGGCGCAACCTCGTGGCGCCGGTGGTCGAGCAATGGATGGCGGCGAACGCCTGAACAGCGTCCGCCGCCGATCGATCAGGCGACCGATCCAACCACGGCGTGGCTGGACGATTCCGATGCCTGGATCGTGCCGCCGAACAGCATCTTCACGCGGCCGGAGACCGAGACGTCGGTCTCCCACAACTCCGCGGAATCGATGTCGAAGCGGTTGAGCCGCGCATCCTGCTTGCCGTTCGGGAACCACGCCTCGACGCGGTTGTCCCAGAGCCGGTCGAACAGCGCCTGATCCGTCTCCTCGCTGACCTGGCCCATCAGGCAGGCGAAGAAGTCATGTCCCTTGCCGACGAACTGGGCCATCGCGTTGCCGCCCTTGGCAATGCGGTTGTCCTTGCCGGAGAAGATGAACAGCGTGTTGGGCTGGCTCTCGTCCGTCTTGACGTTCATCGGCTCCGAATGATTGCCGTCCATCAGCCCGATCATGATGAAGGGGCTATTCTCAAGCTTTGCGAGGAACTTGGCAGCGATCTCCTGCGGGCTGTCCTTGTTTTCGGCCATGATGTTCTCCTGGGCTGGGTTGCGGGGAGAACGATGGGAGTGGAGGAGCGTTCCTTGAGTGCCGGCAACTGAACGTCCCGGGTACCTCGGCACAACTCACAACACCTCGAACAGGCCGGCGGCGCCCATGCCGCCGCCGACGCACATCGTGACCACTACATATCGCGCGCCGCGGCGCTTGCCCTCGATCAGGGCGTGGCCGGTCATGCGCGCGCCCGACATGCCATAGGGATGACCGATGGCGATGGCGCCGCCGTCCACGTTCAGCAGCTCATCAGGGATGCCGAGCCTGTCGCGGCAGTGCACGACCTGTACCGCGAACGCCTCGTTCAGCTCCCACAGGTCGATATCGTTCACCCTCAGGCCGAACCTGTTGAGCAGCTTCGGGACGGCAACGACGGGGCCGACGCCCATCTCGTCGGGCTCCGTGCCGGCGACGGCCATGCCGACGTAGCGGCCGAGCGGTTGCAGGCCACGTCGCCCGGCCAGCCCTTCCTCCACCAGCACGCACGCCGAAGCGCCATCGGAAAGCTGCGAAGCGTTGCCGGCCGTGACCGTCTGGTCGGACCCGAGCACCGGGGTCAGCGCATGGAGGCCGGCAAGGGTCGTGTCCGGGCGATTGCCCTCGTCCCTGGACAAAGTGAGGTCGCCATGCCCGATAGTGACCGGCACGATCTCATTGTCGAAGCGACCGGCGACCTGGGCGGCGGCGGTGCGCTGTTGGGATCGGAGCGCATAGTCGTCCTGAGCCTCGCGGCCGATGCCGTAGCGGCTGGCGATGACCTCTGCCGTCCGGAGCATCGGCATATGGAAATCGGGGTGCATCGCCAACAGGTCGGGGTCGGTCGCGACGTTCATTCCGGGCGTCTGGACGAGGCTGATGCTTTCGACGCCACCGCCGATCGTCACGTCCATCCCCTCGGCGATGATCTGCCCCGCGGCGGTCGCGATCGCCATCAGGCCGGACGCGCATTGTCGGTCGAGCGACATGCCCGGCACCGTGACCGGCAGCCCGGCGCGCAGCAGTGAGGCACGGGCGATGTTACCTGCCTGGTGCCCCTGCTGGAGCGCGGCGCCCATCACCACGTCCTGGACCTCCACCGGATCGATGCCCGCTCGCTTTACCGCCGCGCCGATCGCATGGGCGGCTAGGCTGGGGGCGGGCACGGCGTTGAACGTGCCGCGATATGCCCGCCCGACCGGCGTCCGGGCCGTAGAAACGATAACGGCGGAACGCATTGTTTCTGCTCCGAAACCCGAGGTGAAGTGGAGAAAGTGGAGAGCTGAACGCTGGTTTGCCCGGCCCTCTCGACGACGCGCTGGAAATACCTGTTATTTCGTCGTGAGTCGGGCGTCGCGCGGCTCTCCTCCCGTCGACTTTGTGGCTGGGCGCTCCTCATCTGTAGGCATCCAATCTCCTACATCTCAAGCCTCACCCGGAAGCCGGCAACCGCCGTCGGCGACATGGCCGCTGCCCTAGACATGCTGGATGCGGCAAATACCCGCCCGTCAGGGAACGCCACGCTGCTCAGACTGGACGCCCGCCTACGCGGGGGCGGCACAAGGGAGAGGCAGGTCAGAGTGGATGGATCAGGCTGACCCCGGATCCCTGAACGAGCTCGGCATGACGACGAAATCGTCTGGCGGCGTGAGTGGCAGTGCCGCTGCGTCGAGGGCGCCGATCAGCCCGTGGACTGCGCGCCTTCCACTTGCACCGGCTGATCCTGTACCCTGACCGGCTGCACGTCCGGATAGGGCATCACCAGCCGCCCGTCCGGGGCGGCGGTGAAGGTGGTCTGCGTGGGATAGGGGAGGCTGATTCCCTCCTCGGCAAAGCGGCGCATCAGCGCGACCATGATCCGGTTGCGCGTGTCGTGCGCCGTCGGCCAGTCGTCGCCGGGCGTGTCGAACTGGAGCGCGAAGTCGAGGGTGCTGGCCCCGAAACTCTCGAACCCGGCGCGCGCCACCTTGGCGCCCTGGCTCTCCACGATCTCGGTCAGGATCGCGGGGAGGCGCGCCAGCGTGTCGGGCGGCGTCTCGTAAGCGACGCCGATGGTGAAGCCAATCCGGATATGGTCGCGCCGCGTGGTGTTCTGGATCTCCTTGTCCAGCAGGTTGCGGTTGGAGATGACGCGCAATTCGCCGGTAAAGGCGCGGATGCGGGTGGATTTCAGCCCGATCGCCTCGATCACGCCGTTGGTGCTGTCGTAGGTGACCTTGTCGCCGCGACGGAAGGGGCGGTCGAAGATGATCGCCAGCGCCGCGAACAGGTCGGCGAAGATGCCCTGCGCGGCAAGGCCGATCGCGATGCCCCCAACGCCGAGGCCAGCGACCAGTCCGGTGATGTTGACGCCGACATTGTCGAGCACCACGACCAGCGCGATCGCGAACAGCGCAAAGGTGACGAGGAGCCGGATCAATCCCATTGCCGTGCCGAGCGCGGCGCTGCCGCCCTCCGTCCGGTGCTCGATGGCCCCCAGGATGATCTCTCGCGCCCAGATCGCCGCTTGGAACACCGCCGCGACGGTGAACAGGAAATCGATGGTGGTGGCGACCTCCCGCGGCGCGCCGGCATAGCCCGACACCAGCTTCGCGGCGAGCATGACGATGAAGAAGTTGTTGGTCAGCGACACGGCACGACCCAGGATCGTGCCCCAGCCGGTTCCGGACTGGTCGCGCGCGCACAGCCGCTGGCCAAGGCGTCGCGCACCGTGCAGCACGGCGACGATCGCCGCGCCGATGGCAAAGGCGATCAGGATCTCCAACCAGTGGGTGCGGAGCCACAGCGTGCTCGCGCGAACCAGGCCGTTCAGCTGTGCGGGAACGTTCGACGTGTCGATGATCGGCGCCTTGGGCGCGGGAGTGGCAGGCATGATCCCGTCGCCTTAAGCCGCCTCGGCGACCTTCTCCAGCATCGGCGCCTCGGACGGGGCAAGGCTTTCGAGAAACTGGATCAGCCCGCGCTCCTCCCGGCTGAGATATCGTGCCGAACGCGGCAGGCGCAGTGCGCTGCGGAAAGCGGATTGGCCCTTCTTGACCAGGTCAATCAGCGACGGGTGCACATAGCTCTTGCGCGCGATGGCGGGCGTGTTGCCGAGCCGCTCGACCACCGGCTCCAGCATTGTCTTGAGGCTGAGGTCGCTGGTCGCGCCAGCCAGCGCCTCGAACGCCGCGACGCTGGCGCCCCAGGTGCGGAAATGCTTGGCGCTGAACTCCTGGCCGGCGATGCGCTGGATATAGTCGTTGACGTCCGACGAGCTGACCGGATGCGCTTGTCCAGCATCGTCGACCCAGGAGAACAGATGCTCCTCGTCCAGGTCCTGCATCTTCCTGACGGTGCGGGCGAGCGGCTTGTCTACGATCTTGCAATCGCGTTCCTTGCCGGACTTGCCCTTGAAGCGCAGGCGCAACGTGCTGCCCCTGACCTCGCCATGCTGCTCGCGCAGCGTCGTGGCGCCGTAGCTTTCGTTCGCCTCCACATAGGCCTCGTTGCCGACGCGCAGGTGACCGATGTCGAGCAGGCGGATCACCGCGGCGACCGCGTGATCCTTGTCGAGCCTGCGGCTGGCGATGTCGGCCTCGACCTGCTTCCGGATCTTGGGCAGGACATGACCGAAGGCGGCGCACCGCTCATATTTCGCGGCCTCCTGCGCTTCGCGGTAGCCGGTGTGATAGCGATATTGCTTGCGGCCCTTCTCGTCCCAGCCGACCGCCTGGATATGCCCGTTCGGACGCGGGTTGAACCACGCCTTGTCATAAGCGGGGGGAAGCCCGATCCCGTTGAGCCGGTCGATCTCCTCGCGGTCGGTGATCCGCTCTCCCTTTGGAGTCCAGTAACCCCAGCCGTTGCGGACCTTCTTGCGGGTGATCCCCGGTTTGCTGTCGTCGGAATAGACAATCTTGGTGGCCATCGAAGCGGTTGAATGCGCGGCGGTCCGGCTTCGTTCCGGCGCGGTGACGGTCGGCGGAAATGTTAAGGTCGATCGGGTAACGGGCGGCTTATGGCCATCTTTCTTGTCGCTACCGCCGACCCCGCCTTCGCCGCAAACGCGGAAAGCGCAGCGCGGGCGCAGTTCGCGGCGCACGGTTTTCGCCGGGTAGAGACGGTCGGGCTGGACGGCTGGCGACTTCTCCATGCGGAGCCGATCGCCGGCGGCCCGGACACCTTCCTGCGCCGCGGCGAGGACCTGGTCGCGGTCGCCGGGACGGTGATGGTCGACGGCATGATGGGACCGGCGGCGCTGGAGCGGCTGCTGGAACCGGACATGCTGCCTCGCCCTGACTGGAACCGCATTGGCGGGACCTTCGTCGCGCTGGTCAGGCGGGGCGGACGGACCTTCGTCTTCGGCGATTACTTCGGCTGTTTTCAGCTGTTCCATGACAACGGCGAGCGGGTGTTCTCCACGTCGCAGCTGGCGGCGATCGGCGCGCTGCCGCGGATCAGTTTCGCGCCACAGGGGCTGTACGAGTGGGTCCTCGGGGTCTGCTCGATCGGCAACGACACGGTGTTCAACGAGCTGAAGATGCTCGGCCCGGAACGGCTGGTCGAGCTGACGGCGGACGGCACGGCCTCCCATCCGCTCGCCAAACCGCTGACGGAACCTGCCACGATGCCGCTGACAGAGCGGGTCGCAATGGGCCGCGACCGGGTTATGCGGGTGGCGGAAAGCTATGCCCGTACGTTTGGCGACGCGATCAACTGCCCCTTGTCGGGCGGGTTCGATTCCCGGCTGGCGCTGGCAGCGTTGCGCGCGGCGGGGAGCCGACCGAACGTCTATGTCTATGGCCCGCCTGGTGCCGCAGACGTGGAGGTGGCGCTCGCCATCGGCCGGGCGGAGGGGTTTCCAGTCGAGTGGATCGACAAGCAGGCCGCGCCGATCGCGCTTGACGCCTTTTCCGCGCAGGTGGAGCGCAATTTCCACGACCTCGATGGGCTGCCGAACTTCGGCAACCTGTTCGACAATGGCGTCAATGCCGCCGC
The DNA here is from genome assembly GCA_934555855.1 of uncultured Sphingomonas sp. The sequence continues at coordinate 8,575 of CAKTFL010000017.1, forward strand.
CCGCGATGCGCGGCATGTCGACGGATCACTGGCGGTGTCGGGCGGGGCGGGCGAGGTGTTCCGTGATTATTTCACGCTGCCCGACCGGCCCGCGTCGGCCTGGACGCTGACCCGCAGCTTCAGCTCGCGCTTTCTGCGAAGCGACGTGACGAGCGAGTTCGATCCCGACACCTATCGCTGGCGCATCGCTGACAAGGTCGCGCAGGCGCTGGGCAGCGAGGACCGGGACGAGCCGCTGGCGCGCGAGCGGCTGGAGCAGGCCTATCCACGTGTGCGGATGCGCGCGCTGTTCCGGTGGGAGATCAACGCCGAAACCCGGCATGGCCCTTATGGCATGATGTTCATCGACCCCGGCGTGATCGCTGCGGCGACGAGCGCGCCGATCCGCCTGCGCCGGGCGGGGCGGCTCCAGGCGATGCTGATCGCCGCGATCGACCCCGCGCTGGCGCGGCACCGCTCCGCTTACGGCCATTGCTTCGACGGGCCGCCGGGACTTCGGCTGCGGCTGGACGAGGCGGCGACGCGCTGCCGGCCGGTATGGCTGCGCGAGCGGACCTATGCCCTGAAGCGCAGGCGCGGCGCGATGATGGACGAGCATGGCGGTTTGTTGTCGCCCGAGTACATGGGTCGGGTGATCGACCTGGAGTTCCCGGTCATGCGCCGCTTCTTTCATGTGGAGCGGATCACCGATGGCGGCCTGTGGCGGCGGGTCGCCTGCCTGGAATATCTCGCCCAGCGGCTGGGCAGCCGGCTGTCCGCCTGATCAGGCGGGGACGGTGGCGTGCGGGCGCCGGATCAGGCCGGGCGTGCCCTCCGCCTCCTCCCGCTTGCGCGACAGATAGGTGTCCAGCCCGATCTGCGCGCCGACGAGCATCAGCACGAACGGCTGGAGCGCGATCCCGACAAAGGCGGCGCCGAGCAGGTAGATGAGGTGCGCCGCCTGAAGCGCGTTGGCCAGCGAGCCGGCCCACGCTTCAGCGCTTTCCGGATCGCGATAGCGGCGGCGCAGCACCTCCATGCGGACCAGCCCGGCGATGTTGAGGATCAGCCACAGGATCAGCCCCGGATAGCCCTGTTCCCCCAACATCTGGAAATAGGCGCTGTGCCAGGCGCGCGCCTGGTCATAGGCGATGCGCGTTCCTTCGCCGGTGCTCGGATCGGCCTTCAGCACCAGTTTCAGCTTGTTCTGCTTGAAAGCGTAGAAGCCGCCGCCGAGCGGATGCGCGCGCGCATAGTCCAGCGTCCATGCCCAGACCGCGAGCCGGGTCGAGGCGGACTCGTCAGAGTCGTAGGTCTTGATGGTGTTCATCCGCTGCGTATACGCGGCCGGCAGGAACGGCACGGCGATCACTGTCAGCCCAACCGCCAGGCCGGCGTACAGCAGCTTGTGCCGGGCTGTCCGCCACATCAGCAGGCCGAGCAGGCCGATGCACAGCAACCCCGTCCGCGCGGAGGTACCGACCGGGATCAGCAGGCAGGCGAAGCACAAGGCGTAGCAGAACAGCTTCGCGCGCCAGTCCGGCGGGAACACGGTGCCGTATCGCGTGAACCACAGGATCACTGGAATGATGGCGATGGCTACGGCGGAGATGGTACTGCCCTCGTACAGGCCGCTGTTGTTGGTCACCATCAGGTTGAGTTCGCCATAGCCGCCGCCGCTGACCACCGTCTTCACCCCGCCGACGATGATGATCGTCGCGGCGGACAGGATCATGTACAGAAGCAGCGTCTCTATCCTGAGGCGGGTCCGCAGCGTCAGAGGCAGGAAAGCGGCGAAGACGAGCGCCTTCCAGGTAAAATCCCAGGTGTCATAGGCATCGGCCGGGAAATCGGCATTGGCGGTGGTATAGCCGCACCAGGCGGTGAGCACGAGCAGCAGCAACTGGCGCGGCGCGATCCGCAGGTCGCGCTTGTCGTCGAAGATCAACCAGCCGCCGATCGCCGCTGCGCCGGCAATCATTGAAATCGGGACGGAGTTGAGCAGCCAGTAGGTAAGCCGTTGCGGCGAGACCACGTCGATGTAGACATAGGTGCAGACCAGCAGGAACGGGCGCCCGAGCCCGAGCGCGAACATGCCGGCGAGAAAGGCGATCAGGACCAGGTCATGCATCGGGCGTACCCTGCCGGCGTTCGCGCCTGAACCCGCGCCGGATGACCGGACCCTCTCGATCCAAATCGACGCGGCGGAGCAACCGCAAGCCCGCCAGCAGCATCAGTCCATGGGTGAGCAGGATCGTGAGATTGTCGATCATCGTGCACGCGCGCCGGCCATGAAGCGCGGCATAGGCGTCCGCAGTTGACGTGCCGTTAAGCCCGCGCTGGCATGGCGGCGATCATGCGGATCCTGCATGTCCTCGATCACGGCCTGCCGCTGCAGAGCGGATATACGTTTCGGACGCGGGCGATCCTGAAGGCGTCGCAGGCGCAGGGCTGGGAGGTGGCGGCGGTCACTGGCCCGCGGCATCAGGGCGAGGCTCCGCCCGAAGAGATGATCGACGAACTGCGCTTCTTTCGCACGCCACCGACACGCGGCCGCGGGCTGCTGGCCGAGGCGAAGGGGATTGCGACGTTCGCCCGGCGGATCGATGCGGCGGCGGCGATCTTCCGACCCGACATCATCCATGTCCATTCGCCGGTGCTGGACGTCCTTGCGGCGCTGCCGGTGGCGCGGCGGCGGCGGCTGCCGCTCGTGTACGAGATCCGCGCCTTCTGGGAGGATGCGGCGGTGGGCAACGGCACGGGCCGGGAAGGAACGCTCCGCTACCGCGCCACTCGCGCGCTCGAAAGCTGGGCGGTGCGCCGAGCCGATGGCGTGGCGGTGATCTGCGACGGGCTGAAGCGCGATCTGGTCGCGCGCGGCATGGGCGCGGACGCGATCATGGTGTCGCCTAATGGCGTCGACCTCACCCTGTTCGGCACACCCCCGCCGCGCGACGAGGCGCTTGCGGCGGCGCTGGGCCTGCATGGCGCGGAGGTGATCGGCTTTATCGGCAGCTTCTACGATTATGAGGGGCTGGACGACCTGATCGCGGCGATGCCGGCGCTGGTCGCGGCGAGGCCCGCGGCGCGGCTGCTGCTGGTGGGGGGCGGGCCTGTCGAGGATGCGCTGAAGGCGCAGGCGGCAACGTCCCCGGTGGCGAACCACATCCACTTCGTTGGCCGCGTGCCGCACCGGGAAGTAGAGCGCTATTACGGGCTGGTCGACGTGCTCGCTTACCCCCGCAAGCGGATGCGGCTGACCGACCTGGTGACGCCGCTGAAGCCGCTGGAGGCGATGGCACAGGGGCGCCTGGTCGCCGCGTCCGACGTCGGTGGTCATCGCGAGCTGGTCCGCGACGGCGATACCGGCACGCTGTTTCCCGCCGGCGATCCGTCCGCGATCGCGACCACGCTGGCCGGGTTGCTGGCCGATCGCAGCGGGTGGGACGAGCGCCGACAGCGGGCGCGCTGCTTTGTCGCGGCCGAGCGTAACTGGTCGTCAAACGTTTTGCGTTACGACTCGCTTTACCATGGCCTTTCAGAGTCGCAGTGATGGAATCCAGATGGGCGCAAATTCCCCCAAGAAGAGCCTGACCGGCTCCATCCCCCTCATTGGTGCGGTACTTGCCGGGGCGATAGCCGTGCTGGCGGTCACGCTGATGCCGGCGGCCACGTTTGAGTCGCTGGTCTGGACCAGCGGCATCGCCGCGCTGGTGCCGGCTGCCGAGCCGCCGCTGGGGGTGACCGCGCGCGCCGTGCTGGCGCTGGCTGGCGGAGCGATGGCGGCGGCCGTGGTCTGGTCGGCGCTGTACCTGCTGTTCGGTCCGGGCGGGTTCCTATATCG
>CAKTFL010000018.1 GCA_934555855.1 uncultured Sphingomonas sp.
TGCTGAGCGGGTGCGATCGGGGGCGGCCGGCCTCGCTGACCGACGAACAGCGGATCGTTCGGGCCGTGCTGGTGCTGTTGGGCAAGGACAACAGGCCGGTCTGCGTCGACCGCTCGGCCAAGGGCGACAGCCTGCTCACCTACCGCGCGATGCTGCGGGCCCCGCGCGCGTCGCGTGACGGGCTGTTCTGGCACCAGCCCGAGCCGCTGCGTCCCCAGCCTGCCCTGACCGACCGCCAGATCGCGCGCGACGAGCTGCACGGCGACCGGACACGGCTCCGGGAGCCCGGCTCGCCTCTGCCCAAGCTGCCCATGCCGGATCAGCTGCTGAACAACGAGGCGGCGCAGCGCCTGTCCATGCTGCTCGATGCACAAAGCGCCGTTGCGATCGGGAGCGACTGGGCGCCGGCCGGCGTCAGCGCCCGCTGGTGGCCCTTCAACCGGATACGCGCGGACTGCCAACCCAATTACATCCTGATGGCGCCTGTCCAGGACGGCAATGTCGGCTTCATCGGCGTCACCGCGGACCATTGGGGAACCATCTACGCCGTGCGTCGCAAGGGAGCGGACTGGTCCGTGGTCGGGCGCTGGAGTGACTGGCTTTACTAGCGGCGCGGAGCGCGGTCGTGCAGATGACGGGGGGAAACGCGCTTAACGGTTTGTTCGTGCAGCCGCGCTAACCAGGGCTCCACCTGCTGGAGTTCCGTCTGTGCGACTTGCCGCCAAGCTTACGCTTCCTGTGTCGGAAGATCAGCTCTCCCCCGACGAGCGGACGGGTGATCGCACCCGGTTGAGGCTGGACGGGGCAGTCAGCCTGCCGTCCGCCGATGCTCATGAGATCACCCTGGACGACCTGTCCGCGAACGGCTTCGCGGCAAGTTGCCCGGTTGCGCTGCGGCCTGGAAAGGTGGTGGAGATCCGCTTTGGCGAGACGGTGCGCCGGGCCGAGATCGTGCGCCAAAGCAACGGTGCGATTGCCGGCCGCTTCACCACTCCTCTCAGCCCGGCGGAACTGCGCGGCGCGATCGCCGGCAGCCCCGTCGTCTGGGGACAGTTCGCCCCCGCGGCTTCCTTTACCCGGTCCGACGACGTGGACGACGGCGCCATGGACGGATCATTGGCGATCCGGCGGTGGCCGGGCTCCGTCCGACTGGGCATCATCGGCGGCGGTTCGCTGCTCCTTTGGACGCTGATCTACGCCGTCCTGTAACCAGATGCCGAACGGTGTGCTTGCGGCGACGGGCTTGCGCCGTCACTGATGGGTCCATGGCTCCCATGCTTCTGGATCGTTGGTGAAACGGATCCTCGGCAGCTTGCGGCGTCTGCTCGGATTGCGCGCCGACGCGCCGCTTGTGCGGACGCTGGACGCACCCCCCGCCGTTCCGGAGGGCGAGCGCATCTATGTCGTGGGCGACATACACGGGCGGGCGGATCTTCTTCGACGCCTCCTGAACGCGATCGGCCGGGACAGCGCGACGCGTCCCCCCGCGCGAGGCCGGATGATCGTGCTGGGCGACTTCATCGATCGGGGCGGTGAGTCCGCTGCCGCCGCGCGCCTGCTGATGCGGATGGACCTGCAATTGAACGCCGTCACTGTCCTGAAGGGCAATCACGAAGCGACGCTGCTCGACGTCCTGAACGGGGATTTCGAGGCGCTGGATTTCTGGCTGGCGCATGGCGGCCGGGCGTCGCTGGCCAGCTGGAATGTACCGGAGGAACTGACGGAACCCTGCCGCGAGCGCGAGCTGGTCGCGGTTCTTCGCGACCGCATCGGAGCGGAGATGATCGGCTGGCTCGCCGGCCTTCCAACCCATGTGATCCGGGGGGACTATCTGTTCGTTCATGCCGGCATCAGGCCCGGCATTCCCGTGGGCCGGCAGAAACCGCACGACCTGCTGTGGATTCGCGAGCCCTTCCTTCAGCATGATGGCCAGCACGAGTTCGTCGTGGTGCATGGCCATACGATCGTGGAGGACGGACCACGCCATTACGGCAATCGCATCGCGGTGGACACCGGCGCATATCTTACCGGTCAGCTGGGCGCCCTCGGCCTTCAGGGCTATGATCACTGGACCGTTCGCAGCTGACCTAGGCGCGGCGCGGTTAACGGGACGCTTACCATTCTTGATTAGGCAGATCTTCATCTGCCGGCGTCCGCCGGGCGGAAAATCGGGAATGGTCTCTTGCGTAAGATCCTGCTGCTCGGCCTGCTATCCACCACTGTCGCCGCGCCCGGCGGAGCGACCACCCTTCGCGAGGCGCTGACGCAAGCCTATCAGACCAGCCCCGCGATCAGCAACGCGCGGGCGCGGCTTCGCTCGTCCGACGAGGACGCGCCGATCGCGCGCGCGCAGGGCCTGCCGTCGATCAGCGCGCTGGGCAACTACACGGAAAATGTACGCCGCTCGACCAACGATCAGACTCTTCCCGATCGGCTGGTCAACGCGACCCTGCGCGGGACGGTCCCGATCTATGCCGGCGGCTCCATCCGCAATTCGATCCGGGCAGCCGACGCCCGCGTCGTTGTCGGGCGGCAGAGCCTGCGGTCCACGGAGAACCAGGTGTTCGTCGACACGGTTACCGCGTACATGGACGTGATCCGCGACAGCGCCACCGTCGACCTGTACCGCAGCAACCTGAAGCTGCTGTCCACGACCGTCGATTATGCCCGTTCCGGTTTCAAAGCCGGCGACCTGACCCGCACCGACATCGCCCAGGCAAGTGCCCGGCGCGAGATCGCCCGAGGACAGCTCGCCTCGGCGCTTGCCCAGCTCGACGCCAGCCGCGAAGTGTATCTGCAGGTTGTAGGACAGGCAGACGACGATCTGCAGGCGCCCGGAGCCCTGCCCCCGATCCCCGCCACCGCCGACCAGGCGGTTTCCATCGCCTTTGACCGGAACCCGGACCTTGCCGCCACGCTGGCCGCGCGTCAGGCGACCCGGTACGGCGTGCGCGTGGCGTCGGCCACCGTCGCGCCGCGTATCTCGGTCACGGCCGAAGCTGGCTACAGCAACTATTTCGACACGCTCGGGGGCAGCTTCACACCCCTTTACCGGCAAACCGATCGCACCGCGTCAGTCGGCGTGCAGGCGGTCATCCCGCTGTTTCAGGGCGGCCAGCCCGCGGCACGGGTGCGTAAAGCGCAGGCAGACGACAGCGCAGCCCTTGAGCAGATAACGCTGGCGGAGCGTGCGATCGTCGCTCAGACCAGGGCAAGCTATTGGCGATATGGAGGAGCCAACCGGGTCGTGGCCGCGAGCCGCCAGGCGATCCAGGCCAATGAACAGGCGCTCGCCGGGGTCAGGGCCGAAAGTCGCGTCGGCTCCCGCACGGTGATCGAGGTGCTCAATGCCCAGCAGGAGCTGTTGAACGCCCGCGTCCAACTCGCCGCCGCCGAACGCGACGCCTATGTCGCCGCGTATCAGCTTCTCGCCTCGATGGGCACGCTCGATCCGGGTGCCGTCACGGCGCCGGGAACGGAAGTCTACGATCCCACGGTGAACGGAAAGCGGGTGAGGCGCATCTACATCGATTTCGACCGGGACCCCACTCCGCGCCCGGTCGCGCCCACCACGCGGAACGTACCGATGAACAGCCGGCTTCTGGCGGAGCCGGCCACCCCCGACAACTAGGTCTTCGATCCACTCACGCGGTTGCGGCAGGATAGCCACCAGGCGGGGAGGCCTGCGCGCGACGGCGCGGGGCTCCCGCCCGATGTGTCAGAAATAACGCTCACCGATTCGGATCGTGTCGCCGGGCCGGACGGAAACGGGCGTGCTGTCCCGCAGGTTCAGCTGATGCTCGGCCGTGTCGAGCGTCCCCTTGACGAACACGCGCCTGGTGTTGGCACGATAGGTGTACCCTCCCGCCGTGGCGACCGCCTGCTGCACGGTCAGGCCGATCACGTACGGATACTCGCCCGGCTTGGCCACTTCGCCCAGAATGTAGAACGGGCGATAGTTCAGCACCTCGACGCTGACCCGGGGGTCCTTGATGTACCCCGCCGCCAGTCGGTCGCGGATGGTGTCGCGCACCTGTTCAAGCGTCTTGCCTGCCGCCGTGACGCTGCCGATCAGCGGATAGCTGATGTCTCCGGCGCCCGTGACGGAATATTCGCCGGTCAGCCGATCCTCGTTGAAGACGGTGATACGCAGCTTGTCGCCGGATCCCAACGCATAGCCTGCCGCCGCCGCCTGCTGCGGTGCCGGCGCGGCCTGCGCGGCGGCGTCCTGGACCGGGCCCGCTGCACAGCCGCTGCTCATCAGCACGATCGCCGCCAGCACGCCCATCCGACGCAGTCCCATTTGCAACGCCCGCGCCTTGCCCATCAGCCGCCTTTCACCTGATACAGGCTCTCGTCTCTAGCTTCTTTGATGCCCTGTTCAAGAGTGTGGCTTGGCCGGTTCGGGCGCACAGGCCCGCCTGTCCGGCTCCAGAGTCTCACTTTGACACTTTGTTAACCACCAATACCCGGTGCCCCGTTCGGTCAAGTTGGGTCATAGGTTACTCAAGAGTTACCGAAACGGGGATTTCTACATGGCGGGTCTTTCTTCGCTCCTTGGCTTCTTCACCAATCTGCTTCAGCCGACGACGGTCACGGGCACCAGCGCGGCCGATCTGCTCCGGGGTACGTTTGGCAGCAACACGATCTATGGCCTGAGCGGCAACGACAAGCTGGTCGGCGGCTTCGGCAGTGACTGGCTATATGGCGGCTCCGGCTCCGACAAGATCTATGGCGGATTTGGCAAGGACTGGATCTACGGCGATGGTCCGCCTGAGCTTACCCGTGTCGGCGTCAACTTCAACCAGAGCGCCAGCTTCGCGACGCTTTCGGCGGACAAGCAGACGCTGACGGCCGACGGGCTTGTCGTCGAGGGGATCAATGGCAACCTGGCCAACTATGCCGGCCTCAGCATCCAGGCACCGCTCGATTACCCGACCAGCGGTGAGTGGACGCAGGAGATCGACGCCTACAACAGCAACAACGTCAATGCGCCGGAAGGTGTGCGACTGAAATTCGAGGTGGCGCAGAGCGAGGTCGTGATCGACCTGGCCAAGTTCCACATCGAGACGATCTTCACCACCCCCGAGCCGGAAAAGGCCACCGTCAAGGTGTTCCTGACCGACGGCACCAGCCAGACGCTCACCATCGCCGCAACCGCCACCGGCGGCAACGGTGACTACAAGCTCCAGCTCAAGTCCGCCGATTTCGGCGGCAAGGCGATCGCAGCTGTCGAGTTGACCCCCGACATGTCGCCCCCCTCCAACGTGCCGGCTTCGCAGGCACAGAGCTGGGTCGCCACGCACTCCTTCTCCGAATTCACGGTTGCAGGCGTCAGCTACGTGACCGACCTGAACAACGGTACAGCCAGCAACGACAAGCTGTTCGGCGGGTTCGGCAACGACAAGATCTATGGCGGCCGTGGCAACGACACCCTGTCGGGCGGTTTCGGCGACGACCTGCTCGTCGGCGGATCCGGCAACAACGTGCTGTGCGGCGGCCAGGGGAAGGACAGTTTCGGCTTCGGTTTCGACGCCACGGGCAAGGATGTCGTGAAGGACTTCCAGCTCTGCGTCGACAAGCTGAAGTTCTATGACGGTGTCACGGTGACGGGCGTCGCCAGCGGCGGCGGCGACACGATCCTGAAGCTGTCGACCGGCGGCACGGTGACGCTGCTCGGGATCAGCAAGGTTTCCGACTGGCACACCCTGCTCTGAGCGTCTGCTTGGAAACGCGCCCTGGCGCGTTTCGCGGCACCAGTCCGCTCTGAAAAGAAAAGGGCTCCGGGGTCGACCCCGGAGCCCTTTAAGGTCGGCGTTGCGCCGCGTCAGCCGAACAGGATGTGCGACTTCAGCAGCGGGTCTGTGGCGCTGACGCCGACCAGCGTGATGGTGTCGCCGGCGTTGCCGTACGAGATCAGCGCATCCTTGCCCGACTGGACGATCTTCAGCGACGATGCGTCCACACCCACCAGCTTGATGGTGTCGTTCGCGCTGCTGAAGTCTCCGATCCGGTCCTTGCCGTCGCCGCGCGAGAAGACGAAGGTATCGCTCCCGCCGCCACCGTTCATCGTGTCCACACCCTTACCCCCGGTGATCAGGTTGTTGCCGCTGTTGCCGGCGAGGTAATTGTCCAGCTCGTTGCCGGTCGCGTTGATCTTGCCGGATCCCTTGAGGTTCAGTGATTCGACATTGGCGCCCAGGCTATATGAGATGAACGCGTCGACATTATCCCAACCCTGATTGACAAGCTCGATCACGACATCGCCGGAATGGTCGACGACATAGCTGTCATTGCCGGACCCGCCTTCCAGGCGGTCGGCGCCGACGCCGCCATCAAGGGAGTCGTTGCCAGCACCGCCGACAAGCACGTTGTTGCCCGAGTTGCCGACCAGAACGTTGTCGAGGTCGTTGCCGGTGCCTGTCAGGTTGCCGCTGCCCTGAATATACAGGGCCTCGACATTCGCCGACAGGGTGTAGGATACGCTGGACTTGACCAGGTCCCAGCCCTGCCCCGCCAGTTCGACCACAACATCGCCCAGGTTGTCCACGACATAGGAGTCGTTGCCGGTGCCACCCTCCATGCGGTCAGCGCCTGCACCGCCATCGAGATTGTCGTCGCCGCCGTTGCCGATCAGCACGTTCCTGCCCGCGTTGCCCGCGATGGCGTTCGCCTGATCGTTGCCCGTGCCGTTGATGTCGGCCTTGCCCGTCAGGAACATCGCCTCAAGATTGGCGCTCATCGTGTAGCTGACGCTTGAAGACACCTGATCCCAGCCGCCGTTCGCGGACGCTTCGACGATGATCTGCGTCGAATTGTCGATGACATAGGTATCATTACCGTTGCCACCGTTGAGCACGTTGGCCGCGCCATGAGCCTCCAGCCGATCGTCACCGTCGCCGCCATTGAGGATCGTCCCGTCTCCGCCCTTGGAGATCAGGTTGTCCGCCTTCGACGTGCCGTTGATGGTAAGCGGCGTGCTCGACACCGGCGTCGGTGCAGGTGTGGGAGCGGGCGCTGTCACGGCCGGCGTCGTCCCGGCCGGGACTGATGAAGCCGGAACCGACGGAGCCGGGTTCGCGCTGACGGGCGGCGTCGTGCTCGGATCGAGGGGCGTAACCTTGGTCTTCACACCATTGACCGTCTTCGACACCGTGTCCGCGTTCTGGAACGCGTGAACGTAATCGATCTTGTACTGACCGACTCCGGTGCTGGCATTCGGGGCTCCCGCCCAGCCATCGCCGACCGCAAGGTTCATCAGGATGTACATTTCCTTCCGCATACTGTCGGGAGTCGCGGTGCGGAATACTTCGGTGCCGTCGATGTACCAGACCAGATTGTCCTTGGTCCAATTCATGCCATAGGTATGCATCACGGACGTATCGAGGTAGAACTTGCCCTGATCGTTGCCCTTGTCCGTCGAATGCGACGTCATGTAGATGGTATTGGGATCTTTGCCGAGCTGCTCGAAGATGTCGATTTCGGGCGGCCAGCTATAGTCTGTCGGCAGCAGCCAGAATGCCGGCCACAGTCCTTGTCCGGCAGGAAGCTGAGCGCGGATCTCGAAATAGCCATACTGCTGCGAGAAGGAGCCGTCGGTCGTGATCAGGCCGGACGTGTAGGTCTGATTGCCGACAAACGGCTTGACGGCGTCGGTCACCGGAGCCGCAGTAATGGTAAGCACCCCGTCCTTGACGGAAAAGGGATTCACGCCAAGCGCGGCCGTTCCAGTGCCCTTGAAGTCCACGTCCGAATAGATCTGCGTCTCGCTGTTGATGTAGCGGGAGCCAAGCCAGGTCGGCGGATTCCAGAAATAGGACGTCTTCCAGGTATTGCCCTTGGTAGCCGCCGTGCCGGTGTTGAGGCTGATCGAATTGAACTCGTCCGAGAAGGTCCCCCTCATCGACGACGTGTCCAACTGGAGATTGAAATTGGACGCCTTCAGGCTGGACAGCTTGGTGTCGCGCAGCGTCAGCGTCTCGTTGGAGGAGAGTTGAAGGACAGTGTCCGCGCCGGCCTGACGGGCCATGGACTGGACCTGCGCGAAGCTCGAAATTCCATATTCGAAAAGCGCCACCTTGTCGGCTGCGGCATCGAAACGGTAGATCACGTCGCTACCATTGCCGGCGTGAACCATGAACGTGTCCTTGCCGCCTCCGCCGATCAGGATATCGTCGCCGGCGCCGCCATCCATCGACATCTTCATGGTTGACTTGATGCTCGCACTCGCCATGATGACGTTTTCCGCGGCATTGCCGCCGCCGTACCAGGCAGCATCTCCGTTCAGCAAGAGATTTTCGACATTCTCGGGCAGGACGAACTTGTCATAGCTGACAACGAGATCGTTGCCGCCGCCCGGCTGTTCTACGATTTTCTGACCGTAAGCAAACGGCGAATAGCTGTCGTCACCCTTTCCGCCGACAAGAACGTCACCAGGTCCGCCGCCAAGCTCATCATTGCCGTCGGAACCATTGATTGTCTCCGCAACAGCGGAGTTCTTTTGAAAGAAGCCCTTGGTCGACGTGACGAAGATCGTCAGTTCCTTGCCCTTGGCATTGATGTATGGCATGTAAAACGACCTCCGATCCGATGCAGGCCGGAGATACACGCGAGGTGTTAAGCACATCTTGTCCGCAGTGGTTGCGGCGTGGTAAAAACGGCTTGCGGGCAGTCCGAAATATATCTGTTATCTTTTGATACACCCTACGGTTGCTGGCGATGAAGCCGTTTGCGGGGGCACCCCGAAAGATGCCATGACCGGCGCGGGGTGAAGAATGAACGAGCAAGCGGGCCTATGACGCCGATCGTCAGCGTGATCATGGCGAACTACAACAGCGAGCGATACGTCGAGGCGGCGGTCCGCTCTGCCCTGGGACAGAGCATTCAGGCCGTCGAGGTCATCGTCGTCGATGACCGCTCAAGCGACAACAGCGTTGCCAGGCTGCGCGCGATGGCGAGCGGCGATCCCCGGCTCGTGGTTGAGGTGATGCCGCGGAACGGCGGCCCGGCCGCCGCGCGCAACCGTGCGCTCGATCTCGCCCGCGGCCAGTGGGTGGCCATTCTGGACAGCGACGACTTCGTGCATCCTGCCCGGTTCGAGCGGCTGATCGCGTGCGCGGATGACGATGGCGCCGACCTGATCGCGGACGACCTGTTGCTGTTCGACGAGGACAATGCCCAGCCGCCCCGTCGCTTTCTGGACGACGAGTGGCGGCAAACGCCATGGATCGGCCTGGCTGACTATCTCGACAGCGGGCGCATGTTCAACAGGCGGCCCGGCCTCGGCTTTCTCAAGCCGATGATCAGGCGCGCCGAGATCGAGCGGCTGCGGCTGCGCTACGACGAACGGCTCCGCATTGCCGAGGATGACCTGTTCGTCATCAGGCTGTTGTCGGCCGGCCTGCGTTACCGGCTCCACCCCGACCTCGGCTATTTCTACCGCAAGCACGGTCAGTCCATCTCGCATCGGATCACGGCCCGTCACCTGGAGGTCATTGCAGCGGCCGACGCCGAGGCACGCGCATGGCTCCCGACCGAGGACCGCGGTGCCACTGGGGCGATGGACAGACGTCAGACCAGTTACCGGCGCGCCCTGGCGTTCACCGCCGCGGTTTCCGCCCTGAAGGCGCGGCAGCCTGCACGGGCAGCGGTCGCGCTCGCCCAGCAACCTGGCGCGATTCCACTGCTTCGGATGCTCGGTGAAGGCGCTTTGGCAAAGCTGAAGATGTCAAGGCGGGGATCCACGCCACGCCGCATGTCCGGCATTCACCGGGCGGCTGTCGTAATCCATGGACGCGTCCCAGAGATGGCGCGGCTGAACTCGCTTGCCGATGGGCTCAGCAGACGGGGCATCGAACCTTATGCCATCCTGACGGGCACGGCCACTCCCTCGCCCGGCTCGCTCGCGTCTTTCGCCAGCTGCCAATCTCTCCCGACCACCGCCGGACCGAATAGCGGCTGGACCGACGCGGACAGGCTGTTCGTCGCGACACATGCGCGTCCCGTCGCGGATTTGGTCATCGCGGTGGGGGACCAGCCGGAGGAGGCACTGGTGTTCGCGCTGCGGCCCGACATGCCGATGGCCGTCCTGGAGCACGCGCCTGGCCAAGAGCCGACGATCAGGCCGGTCGGCGAGCAGCCGTCCGGTCACGCCGTGCGGCGAGCCACGGTTCACTGCGCCGCCGAGGTGGGAAGCTCCGCGGGCGATCTTGCCGGCTTGCTTTGGCTAGCCGAAATCGTCTGGCCACTCGTGCAGCGGAGGTGCCCGAACGCGCAGCTGACGATCCTGGCCGGACCGGCCATCACTCTGCCGCCGCTGCCGCCCCACGTTGCGCGCATCTCGGAACCGGATTCGATGACGCGGGCCAGTCAGGTCGCCGACGTGATCGCGTTGCCTTTCATTTCCGTACTCGGCGGGCCGGATCGCGTGCAGGCCGCGCTGGCTCATGGGCGCCCGGTGGTCGCCGCCGGGGCGGTGGGCCCGCAGCAGGGGCGGGTTACCGTGGCGACGGACGCCGAAGACTTCGCACAAGCGATCCTGGCCGGGAGCCACCCGCTGGAGGCGCCCGCCCCCGGCTCGCTCGACGCGTGGCTGGCCGCTCAGTCCAGCGCGAGCGGCTGAGGAGCCGGCGGCATCGGAGCCCCGAACAGCCATTGCCGCCAGAAGCCGAAGGACCAGCCCAGGTGCATGGTCATGGCGGCCACCCCGGCCAGGCTGGTGCAGCGGCTACGGCCGCGCAGGCCAAGAAGGGCACCATAGGCCAGCGCGACCAAGGCCCAGGCAGCCATCGGCAGCGCGAGCCATGCGGACACAAGCGGTGCCACAGCAGCGAGCAGCACCGCGGGCACGATGACCAGCGGCGCCATCTGCCTTGGTTTTGGACGCATACGGTGGCGAAGAATGGTCATCGCCCGGCCGGTTCCGTAGCGCCGGTACTGGCGGAACAGCGCGATCGGATCGCGACGGGGGAAATAATCGATCGCAAGCGCCGGTTCGAGCCAGATCCGGCCACCACCCATGTGTAGGCGGTGGTCCAGCTCGGCATCCTCATTGGTCACCATGGCCTCGCAATAGCCACCCGCCGCGGTGAAGGCGTCGATCCGCATCAGGGCATGGTGGCCATGATCGACGAACTGACCTATGCCGAGATGCCGATGCGCCGAGCCCCCGGTGCCCAGCTTCGAGTTCTGCGCGGCGGCCGCGGCCTGCTGAAAGCAGCCGGTGCCGGTGGTCCGCATGGGCACGACCACCGATGTCGCATCATGCTCCTGAGCGGCTTGAACGAGCCCGGCGACGAAATCCTGTGGATACTGGCAATGCGCGTCGACACGAACCAGCCAGCGGCGTCCCCGTCCGAAGCGACGCACCGCCAGGTTGACACCCGCGCTCTGGATACGCCGGGGGTTGTCCAGCAGGTGGAGCCACGGGTGGGAAGCCGCGCCGCGGGTGACGATGTCACGGCTCGCGTCACGGCTGCCGCCATCGGCAACGACGATCGTCGCCGCGGGCGCGTCTGCGATCAACCGGTCGAGCAGCTCAGGCAGGTGCGCTTCCTCGTCAAGGCAGGGAATCACGATCAGCACGTCGCCAAGCGAGAGGAAGGGATCCGTCATGCCGCCATCTCCGCGACCAGGTCGCGACACTCCGCGCGATCGGTGAAGAGACGGTCTCGCGGTATCGCCGCCACACGATCGGCAAGGACGGCATATGCCTCCTCCGTCAGGCTTTCGAGAAACGCCGGCAGCTCCGTCACAAGATCGCCGAACGTGACCCCGACGCCGGCTCCCTCCAGCCAGCGGGCGTGCTCGATCTCCGGCATGGATATCGGCACCGCGCCGAATGCCAAGCCCTCGTAAAGCCGGTTCGGCAAAAGCCAGCGCGAGTTCAGCCCCTCCTCAAAGAAATCCACCGTCCAGGTGAAGTCGACCTGTCCATAAAGGCCGGGCAGGTCCGCCGCCGTATACGGTCCGACATAGCGGAGCCCCCGTTTCGCCGCCACCGCCCGATCAAAGTCGGGCAGCTCCGCCGGCGACGCCTTGCCGGCGATGAGAACCTCGATATCGGGCGCGCGTTCGGCGATGGCGCTCAGCATGGCCAGCGTTCGCGAGCATCGCAGATTGCCGAACCAGCCGATACGCCACGGCTGGCCGGGGCTCCGCTGCCTGAGGGGCGCGGCGGGAGGTCCGTCGAGTGCCAGAACCTTGTTCTCGACCAGCCTGATGGGCCCGTCATGGCGCTGGACGGCATGGAAATATTCGCTGATGAACGCCGGCGCGCTGGTGATGACGAGATCGGTCCGGCGCAGCAGCCTGCGCTCCAGCGCCCGCATCAGGCGGTTCGGAGCACGGTCGCCCAGCATCATGCGGTGAATGTCCAGGCACTCATAGAC
>CAKTFL010000019.1 GCA_934555855.1 uncultured Sphingomonas sp.
CACGGCACTGGGGAATGGCCGATCGGTAAGACGCCTTGCTGTATTCGTTCCCAATTCGAGTTCTGCGGAACTGGCCGTGATAGCAGTCGAAAAGCGTTTTGGTAATTGGGTGTAAGAAATACGGCCGTCGTGAAATGGTCTTGAAAATCCTGCAAATGGACATCTTTGCTTGGTTTAGTCACCCTGGCATTCCCGTGGTGGAACCCAGCTCCTTGCCGATATTGACATCCAATAAACGCCACCTATCAATTGAGCGACTGAAGCACCACATCCATAAAAAGTAACAAGTCGCCTGCGAGACGACTGGTACAAAGGGGAGGATGATGAAGAAGCTTTTTCAGCCGACTGTATTCGCGCGCTCCTGTTCCGTCATCGCGATAGCGGCGGGGCTCGCCGCGCCGGGTGTCGCGCCGGCGCAGACTTCACAATCGGGAACACCGCAAGCGGACACCGCGCCGGGGCCGGTCCAGACCGAAACAGGCTCCGCGGCCAGCAACGCACAGCCGGATACAAGCGCGGACATCGTCGTCACGGGCGTGCGCGCCTCGCTGGAACGCTCGATCGCGATCAAGCGGGACTCGTTCGGCGTGGTCGATGCGATCTCGGCCGAAGATATCGGCAAGTTCGCCAATACGAACCTCGCCGAGTCGTTGCAGCGCATCACCGGCGTGTCGATCGACCGGGTGAACGGCGAGGGCTCGACAGTCACCGTTCGCGGCTTCGGTGCCCAGTATAACCTGGTCACGCTCAACGGCCGCCAGCTTGCGACATCCAACATCGTCTCCGTCGGCGGCGACCAGGGCGGCGACGGGGCTGGCGGCTCGGGCCGCTCGTTCGACTTTGCGAACCTCGCTTCCGAAGGCGTCAAGACCCTTGAGGTGTATAAGACCGGCCGCGCCGCCATCCCGTCCGGTGGCATCGGCGCGACCATCAACATCGTCAGCCTGCGCCCGCTCGACCGCAGCGAAACCGGGCTCACCGCCTCCGCGGGCGCGAAGGCCGTGTATGACAACAGCGTCGATCAGTGCATCGATTGCGGCGACAAGGTGACCCCGGAATTTTCAGGCGTCGCGAGCTGGAGCGATGCGGAGCAACGCTTCGGTGTGTCGCTCTTCGGCAGTTATCAGAAGCGCAATTTCAGCGTGCCGAGCGTGGCCCAGGACGGCTGGAATATCCGCACGGCGGCCGACTTCCTGAACCCTGCCAACGGCTTCGTTCGCAACACTACCGTCGTCAACAATGCCCCCGCCGATCGCCAGACGCTTGTCGCCTATCCCAACGACCACCGTTATCACTTTTCGGAGCTGAGCCGCGAGCGCATCAACGGACAGGGTGTGGTCCAGTTCAGGCCCAGCGACAACATCACGCTGACCGCCGATGCACTGTTCGCGCAGCTCAAATCGTCCGAGCGCCGCTCAAGCCAGTCCAACTGGTTTTCCAGACCCTATGATGAAGTGACCTTCGATGATGCTAGCGACGGCATCGCCACTACCCAATATCTGCACGAGACTATCGGCGGCACGAAGGACGCCGCGTTCGAACAGGCTTATCGAGCGCAGAAGAACCGCCTGTATGACTTTGGCGGCAACATCAAATGGGACGTGACCGACAATTTCCAGCTCGCGGTCGATGGACATATCGGCAAGGCGGAAAGCCTGCCCGACAATCCCAACGGGCAGACCTCGACCACGGTCGCGCTGGCGGCGTCGGTGGTGGCGGCGCACTCGCTGTCATGGAGCGGCAAGGGCTTCCCGTCGCAAACGCTGACGATCAACGATGGGCTGCCGCGCGAGCTGCCGCGATCCTCCGCCAACCCCCAGCCGGACGGCCAGCGCCCGACCTTCATCCAAGGCAACAACAACGGCGTGCTCGACGTGGGCGATCTGGCCGGCTCGGTGCAGCGCCAGTTCGAATCGACGCAAACGCAGCGCGTGCGTGAACTAAGGCTCGACGGCGGCTGGGACTTTGGCGAGGGCGGCCGCTTCGATTTCGGCGGCAATTACCGCACCACCACCACCACCCAGACGCAGTTCAACCGGACGCAGTTCCTCGGCGGCTGGGACAATGCCCTGCCGCCCGACATTGCCCGCCTGGCAGCAGGACAGGTCCAGGCTTATTGCGCGGTGTGCAAGTTCACCAAGCATGATCCCGACGTCGACGCGAACTCCCGCGTCGCGTTCCGGACACAGGACGCGACCAAACTCTACAACACGCTGTCTGCCTTCTACAGCGCACTGCCGCTCGACCCCAACCAGACGCTGTTTCCGAACGCCACGATCGATGGCGTCGACCACCGCAACAATATCGATGCGAACAACTATAACCGCGTGAAGGAGGATATCTGGTCGGTATACGGCCAGATCACATGGAAGGGCGAGATCGGCGGGCTGCCGGCGAGCCTCGTGACGGGAGCGCGCTTTGAAAGCACGCGCCTGCGCGCGGCGGCGCTGCAAACGGTGCCTCTCGCGATCCTTTGGCAGTCGGACAACGATTTCAGGACCATCATCTCCGACGATCGTCAGACGGTGACCGACAAGGGCCGTTACACCAGCCTGCTGCCGTCGATGGACTTCCAGTTGGAGGTCATGAACAATCTGATCGCGCGGTTTTCCGCCAGCCGCACGATCTCACGCCCACCGTTCGGCAATCTCTATGCCTCCACCACCTCCGGCAATCCGACGGGGCCGACCGCGCTGGGCGGCGTGGCGGGCGGCACGGCCAACAACACTGACCTCGATCCGCTGTCGTCGGACAATTTCGACCTTTCGCTGGAATGGTATCCCACCAAGGACACGTTCCTCTCGGTCGGCTTTTTCGACAAGCGCGTACGCAATTTCATCGGCAACACGCAGCAGAACCGAAGCCTGTTCGGGCTGCGCGATCCCAGTTCGGGCACGTCGGGGCGGTCGGCCACGGCGCGCGCCAACCTGACCACGCTGGGTGCCGACATTTCGGAACGAAACCTGTTCGCCTATACCGCGCTGTTGCAACAGAATAACGGCAATGTCGCCGCCGCAGATGCGGCATTCAGGGCGAATTACGACGCAGCGACGCGAACGGTCACGCCGAACTTTTCCAACTCGCTCAACAATGCGATCGACATCATTCCCAATGCGGACGACCCGCTATTCAGCTTTTCTGTGAACACGCCCATCAACAACCGTGATGCAGAGATTTACGGCGTCGAGATCGCGGGTCAGCACTTCTTCGGCGACACCGGTTTCGGCATCGCGGCAAGCTATACGCTCGTTCGCGGCGACGTCGGCATCGATATCCGTGCCGACCCGGACGCGGACCAGTTCGCCCTGATCGGACTTTCCGATACCGCGAACGCCACGCTGATCTACGACAAATACGGCATTTCCGCTCGCCTGTCGTACAATTGGCGCGACAAGTTCCTGAGCGGGCTCAACCGCGACAGCTTTCACAACCCGACGTTCACCGCGCCCTACAGCCAGGTGGACGTCAACATCAGCTACGACATCACGCCGCACTTCGCGGTCAGTTTCGAAGGCATCAATCTGCTGGAAGAGGGCGTGCGCCAATATGGACGCGATGACATGAACAGCTGGTTCATCACCGAAAACTCGGCGCGCTACCTCGTCGGTCTCCGCTACCGCTTCTGACACTCACGATGACAAAAGGCCGCTGCGCGTAGCGGCCTTTCTCGTGTAAAGGATCACAATGTCTCGCCCGGTTCTGCTCAACAACGTCGATCACCAGCATTTGCGCGTCGCCGCCGGTCATGGCCCGCTGTTTGGCGACGCCGTCAATCAGGCGATCGCCTTTCCCAGCGAGTTCGAGCAGCTCCAGCGCGAATACGCCATCCTGCTACGACGCAATGCCGAGGGTGCGTTTCGCGCAACCGTTCTGCTCGGGCTCGACCGCGACGAAAATCTGTTCCTTGAGGGCGAGCGCTGGGATGCGCGCTACGTCCCCGCCTATCACGCACGCGGCCCGTTCTCGATCGGCATCGCCGGCGAGGGTGCGGAGCCGATGATCCATGTCGACCTCGATCACCCCCGCATCGCCAGCGACGGCGTGCCGGTCTTTCGAGAGCATGGCGGCAATGCCCCGCTGCTGGACGCCGCAAGCGAGGCGCTGCGAACGATCTATGCCGGATCGCAGGGGGGAGAGGCGCTGATCGCGGCGTGGCTCGCGCTCGACCTGATTGCGCCGGTGACCCTTCAGCTCGATCTGGACGAGACTCGCCGCTACAACCTGCCCGACTGCTTCACGATCGACACGGCACGGCTAGCCGCGCTGGACGGTGCCGGACTGGAGCGGCTGCACCGGGCCGACGCCTTGCGGCCCGCGATCTGGGTCGCCTCCTCGCTCGGCAACATACGCCACCTGCTGGATCGCAAGCTGCGCCGCGATGCCGCCGCCTGAGCCGATGAGCGACGCCCCTCCCCGCAAGCGCGTCGTCATCGCGGGGGGCGGCACCGCCGGCTGGCTCGCCGCGACGGCATTGGCGGTGCATCTCGGCTCGCTGATCGACCTGACGCTGGTCGAGTCCGACGAGATCGGCATCGTCGGGGTCGGCGAGTCCACCATTCCCACCACCCGCGCGTTCCACGGCTTCGTCGGCATCGACGAGGCGGCGTTCATGCGGGCGACCAATGCCACCTTCAAGCTCGGCATCTCGTTCGAAGATTGGGACCGGGTCGGCGACGTCTATTTCCACCCCTTCGGCAGCGTCGGCCGTTCGGTGATGATCGCCGACTTCCAGCATTTCTGGCTTGAGGCGCGACGGCGCGGGCTGGCGGGCGCCTATACCGATTATTCGCTGGAGACCGCCGCCGCGAACGCGAAGCGGTTCGCACTCGGGGGCGAGCGGCCGCTGGCCTTTGCCTATCACCTGGACGCCACCACCTATGCCCGCTTCCTGCGCTCGCACGCCGAGCCCGCCGGCGCGCGACGTGTCGAGGGACGGATCGAGAGGGTCGAAACCGACGGTGCGACCGGCGACATCGCGGCGCTGGTTCTCGCCTCGGGCGAACGGGTCGAGGGCGACCTGTTCATCGATTGCACGGGCTTCCGCGCCCTGCTGAGCGGCGATGCGCTCGGCAGCCCGTTCGACGACTGGAGCGAATGGCTGCAAACCGACAGCGCGCTGGCAGTGCAGACGGAGGGGGTCGGCCCGCCCGTGCCGTACACGCGCGCCATCACCCACGGCGCCGGCTGGCGTTGGCGCATCCCGTTACAGCATCGCGTCGGCAACGGCCTGGTATTCGCCAGCGCCTTCATGGACGAGGATCGGGCGCGCGCCACGCTCCTTGATGCGCTGGATGGGACGCCGCTCTTCGAGCCGCGGCTGATCCGCTATCGCACGGGTATGCGGCGCGAGGCGTGGAGCCGCAACTGTATCGCGCTCGGGCTCGCGGCCGGCTTCATCGAGCCGCTGGAGTCGACGAGCATCCATCTCGTCATGT
The DNA here is from genome assembly GCA_934555855.1 of uncultured Sphingomonas sp. Next base: position 5,436 of record CAKTFL010000019.1, read on the forward strand.
CCGCCGTGACACGGCTGATACAGGCATTCCCGTTCGGTGAGCACGAAGACGCCCTGCGGGACCGCTTCAATACGCAGGCGCGCGACGAATGGGAGCATGTGCGCGACTTCATCATCCTGCATTATGCCCTGACCCGGCGCGACGACACGCCGTTCTGGCGGCGCTGCGCCACGATGGCGCTTCCCGCCACGCTGGCGACGCGGATCGCGATGTTCCGTGAAAGCGCCCTCGCCTATCAGGGTCAGGAGGAACTGTTCCGGGTGGATAGCTGGGTGTCGGTCATGCTTGGCCAGGGCATCGTGCCCAGGTCGCACCACCGCATCGCAAACCTCCTGCCGCACGAGGCGATGCACACCGCCTTCCGCGACCTGGGCGACGGCATCGCCGCGGCGGTGAACACGATGCCCATGCATGGCGCCGTCCTGGCGACGCTCGGGCATCAGGCGGTCAGGACGGCATAGACAAGCGCCGGGGTGGCGCAAAGCGCGCCCTGCCCGAGCAGTCACGCAATCATAAAATCCGCTGCTGTCAGCGGCAGCGAGGAGCGATCAGTCGCGCGACATGGCGAATGCCGCCCCCGAGTCGTGCGGATCGACTCTGGATCTCGGCGCATTCACTTATTGCTGTCGCGAGAAAAGGACCGCGCATGGCCATCGGACCGGATGGGGGTGTCTCGGAAGAGGGCTCGTCGTCGCGTCCATCCCGGGCGGAGCGACGGGAACCATGACGCACCCTCCCCTTTGCCGACCAGCGGGGATCCAGCCGTGAAGCAGGCGGTGCCGGCACCTCGCAACCTCGTCCTGCTTTGTGACGGCACGGGAAACGCGGTCGAGGGCGACCTGTCCAACGTGCTCAAGCTTTACCGCATCGCGTCAAAAGATGCCGAGCAGCGGGTCTTCTACGATCCCGGCGTCGGCACGATCGGCACCAGCGCCGATTTCGGCCGCCTCAGGCAAAAGGCGCGGGCGATCTTGGGCTTGGCGACGGGGGCCGGCCTCGACGACAATGTGCTGGAGGCCTACTGCTTCCTGTGCTCCGCATGGTTGCCCGGCGACCGCATCTTCCTGTTCGGCTTCAGCCGCGGCGCCTACACCGTCCGGATGCTTGCCGGGCTCGTGCATATGGTCGGCCTGCTGCCCCCCGACCAGCTCAACCTGGCCGGCCATGCACTGCGCGCCTACAAGCGGTCGGCTGAGCGTGACGACCTTCATATCGCCTGGGACTTTCGTCGCGTGGTCGGCTCGCGTCTCGTCACCATCCACTTCATGGGCCTGTGGGACACCGTCGCGTCGATGATCGTGCCCCGGCCTGATCGCTTCTACATCCCCAGCCTGCGAACGCTTCCGTACACGCGCGCCAACCCCAGCGTGCGCGCGCTGAGGCACGCGATCGCCATCGACGAGCGGCGGCGCATGTTCCGGCTCAACAGCTGGAAGGAACCCCAGCCCTTCAATCCCGATAGATTCGCCCGCGCCCCGCGCAGCATGGTCCAGGACATCGCGCAGGTCAGGTTTGCCGGGGTGCACGCCGATATCGGCGGCGGTTATCCCGAAAAGGAAAGCGGCCTCGCCAAGTTTCCTCTGATCTGGATGACGGACGAGGCGGTCGCGCACGGGTTGCGGATCGACGCCGCCATGTTCAACCATCTCGCGCGCGGCGCTCCCCTTCCGGACGGCCGCCACTTCTACGAGGCTCCGCAGGCGGATGCCGACGCGCACCAGTCCCTGCGGGGCGCGTGGCACGTCCTGGAGTGGCTGCCCAAGCGAAGCCGATGGCAGGAAACCCGCCTTGGCTCTTTCCTTGGCCTGTACCTGCCCCGCGGCGAACATAGGAAGATCATGCCGTCCGACGCCATTCACCCCTCGGTGCGGGACCGGCAGCGACTCCGCCCCGACTATGCGCCCCCCGGCCTTTCCCCGCCGCAGGAGCCGGAAGCCATTGCGGCCCCGACCGCTCCGGTCGCAGTCTCCACGGAAGGCGGCCAAGGAGGGGAACGCCAGTGATCGCATCCTCGCCAGTGGCATCCGCAGGACGCGCGTTCCAGATCGGCCCCGGCCGACGCTCCCGCCGCCACCGCCCCGACGAGGACAGCCGGACCGGAGGGACCGCCTAGATGCCGCGCACGACCTCAACCCGATCGGGCGGAAAGGCAACGCTCGCAAAGAGGCGGGGCGCGGCGGCAACGCTGACAACCACGGCGGTCGAGGATCAGTCCTCGCGCGAACGCAGCGTTCCTCTGCCCCCGCCGACGACGCGCTGGCTCCGCGTCTATGCCTTCGACCCCTATGCCTCGCTTGAGCTGGGATCTGCCAAGTTCAGCCACGCCACCGTCCCGCTCGCCTGGAACGACCCGACGGAGGAGGCCATCGGACCGGGGCCGGTGAACGACTATCTTGAGGTGATCGACATCGACCCATGCAGCCGGCAATTCTATGAGCCGGTCGACTTGAATGCGCCGGAGGTGCTCGCCCAGGGAGGCCTGCCCCCGTCCGAAGGTGATCCCCGCTTTCACCAGCAGATGGTGTTCGCGGTCGCCATGCGGACGATCAAGCTGTTCGAGCGGGCGCTGGGTCGCAAGATACTGTGGGCGCCGGTCTGGGACGACCGGCTGAAGACCTATCGGCCCACTCCCAAACTCCGGGTCTACCCTCATGCGCTGCGCGAACCGAACGCCTATTATCATCGCGGAAAGCGCGCGCTGCTGTTCGGATACTTCAACACCAGCGACCGAACCGCGGGAGCGAGCTGGATCTTCACCGCACTTTCCCACGACATCATCGTGCATGAGACAACGCACGCCATTCTGGACGGGCTGCATCCGCGCTATGCGGAGCCCACCAGCGCCGACAGCCTGGCCTTTCACGAGGCGTTCGCCGACATCGCGGCGCTCTTTTCGCACTTCCAGCTTTACGAGGCGGTGCACGCGTTCATCGAGAAGGACGGTGGCAGGCTCGATCAGCATGGTCTGCTGAGCCGGCTCGCCGGCCAGTTCGCGAAAAGCACGACGGGGCGCGCCGGGTTGCGCGAATTCATCGACACCGACCCCGATCCCACCGGGCTCGATCGGACGGCGGAGCCGCACGATCGCGGCGCGATACTCGTGGCCGCGGTGTTCGACGCCTTTCTCAGCATCTACTCGGCCCGGACCGTCGATCTCCTGCGCCTCAGCGGTGCGCGACCCGGCGGGGGCGATCCGCTTCATCCCGACCTCGTCGCGCGGCTCGCAGCGGAGGCGACGAAGAGCGCGGACCACGTGCTGCGTATGTGCATTCGGGCGCTCGATTATCTGCCGCCCGTCGATGTGCGGTTCGGTGAGTTCCTTCGCGCGATCGTGACCGCGGACACGGACTTGATCCCCGATGATCGGCTCAACTACCGGCTGGCCTTTATCGAGGCATTCAGGACCAGGGGAATCTTTCCGGAAGAATGCCTGTCGCTTTCCCCAGACAATCTGCTCTGGGAAGCGCCATCCGACGACCTGTCGATCGACGACATCCGCCACGAGGCGCTGCACCTGGTTCCCGAGTACCGCCGCGCTGAGATCGTGCGTAAAGCCGAGGAGAACCGACGCCGGATCTGGTACTGGCTGCTTCAGCCGGAACTGGCGCTCAAGCCGGAATTGGAAAAGGACGACCGCAAGGGAGCGCAGGAGCGCTTCGCCCGGCTCAGGGCCAAGGTGCGGTCCAGCCTCGCCGACGACGCGGCCTTCACCGGCCCTGGCGCGACGGCGCTCGTCGAGGAGATCGCCGCGGACCTGCGATGGCTCGGCGTAACGGATACCGGCATTGCACGCCTGAAAGCCGACCTGCCGAACGCGAAAACTCACTTCGCCCGATGGCAGACCCTCCTCGCCTGCCTGTCCGAGGCGAGCGGCGTGGCCCGGGTACCTACCGCAGACCGGGCATGGGAGCACGAGCTCGGCATCTACTTCCAGCGCCCGAAGGGTAGCCCGCTCCACACCATCGCCGGCGACGCTAAAGGGCTGAGCGTCGAGGTGGCAAGCGTGAGGACGACCCGTCGCTCCGGTCCCGAAGGGCAGGATATCCGACAGCTCGTGATCGAGGTCACCCAGCGAAGACAAGGCTTCCTGAACCCGGAACGGCAACAGGCGATGGACGCGACGCCGGCTCGATCGGGTCGCAGACCACCGCGCGGCGAGTTTATCTTCAGGGGCGGCGCAACGCTGATCATCGATCTCCGCGACTATCAACTGCGCTACGTAATAGCGAAGCGCATTGATTCCGCGGCACGCCTGGAGGAGCAGCGCCGCCATCTGCTCGGCCCCGCGGCGGCGGGGTTCACTTATCAGCGGGGCCGCTCGGCGGAGCCGTTCGCCCTTCTGCACCGATCATGACCACCGTGGTGCCCCCAACCTCTCCCTCTGTTCCCAACCGGGTGTCGGTCCGCATGTATCGCGGCCTGCTCGGGGATTGCTTCCTGCTCACGCAGGAGCTGGGCGACAGCAGCTTCCGGGCTCTGATCGATTGCGGCGTTCTCCAATGCATCGGCAGGGAGAAGCCGCAGACGGGCAAGGGTGCCGGCCGGCTGGCCCGGGTCGTGGAGGACCTCGCACGCGATGCAGGCGGTCACCTCAATCTGGTCATCGTGACGCACGCGCACTACGACCATGTTTCCGGCTTTATTCTGCAGAACGCCGCCTTCGCGAACATCACGATCGACCAATTGTGGCTTGCCTGGACCGAGAACCGCGACGACGAACTCGCGCGCGCGATCCGGGAGAAGCGTTCGCGCGGGCTGGCTGCGCTCGCCGCGGCCTTTGCCGCCGCCAAAGGCATGGGTCTCGAAGCGGCTGACCCCGCCACCGCGGAGCGATTACAGACCGTCGGCGACCTGCTTCAATTCTATGGCGAGATCGAGAGGCTGGACGACGGACTCGCGGTCGCTTCCGCCGGGTCGGCCGGCAGGCCGCGCAGCTGTGACGGCGCGATCGAATGGCTCAAGGCGAAGGTCGGCGCTGAACGCGTGACCTATTTCGAGCCGGGACAGCAGGTAGCCTTCGGCCTCGAAGGCGCACTTGTGGCGAACGTGCTCGGGCCTCCGCGGACGGAGCACCGCCTGACCCAGATGGATCCCTCTCCCGGCAAGGGACGCGAGGTGTACCTGACCGGCGCCGACGAGATCCGCTCGCTCGAGACGACGCTTCGGCTCGCCGACGGCAGCGCCGGAGCCGAGGTCGCCCGAACGGACCTGCCCTTCACCGGCCGCTTCCGTCGCTGGCCCAAGCCGGGCTCATATGATGCAGTGGCACGACTTTACTACGATTCCGGGTCAGCAGAACGGCGCATCGATGGCGAGTGGCTGGGCAGCGCCGAGGCGCTTGCGCTGAAGGTCGATGGCGACGTCAACAATACCTCGCTTGCACTCGCGATCGAAATCCCCGGCGGTGATGTGCTGCTCTTTCCGGGCGACGCGCAGGTCGGGAACTGGCTTTCATGGCACGATCAGCGGTACCCATCGACACGACGGCAGGACGCGAGCACGGCGGGCAAGATAGAGGACGTCCCCGGCGCGAAGACTGCCACCGAACTTCTAGCGCGGGTCGTCCTCTACAAGGGCGGGCATCACCTCAGCCACAACGCCACCGCCCGCGCGCTCGGGCTGGAATTGATGACCAGCCCCGATCTGGTCGCCATGGGGCCGGTCGTCTCCGCGGTCGCGCACGAGCAGCGGACGCGCTCCAATCCGGATGGCTGGGCCATGCCCTATGGCGACCTGCTCGCCCGCCTGAAGGAGAAGACTCGCGGTCGCCTGGTGCTGGGCGATGGCGATCCGGACGCCGAGCGCCGCGCCTTCGCCGGCTCGCGCTTCACCATTCGCCATTCCGGTGCGGAAGCGGATCCGCTGTGGGTCGAACTGTCGCTGGATGACGCCGATCGATCGCAGGAACCCTCGCAACGCCCGCGCTGATAGTGGACCAAGGCGTTGCTCATCACGTCCGGCTGAGGGACAGACCCGTGCGGGGCGGGCCCACGGACATCAGGATGGTGAAGCCTGCGCCCAGCGAAATCTGAAGCGCTGATGCACCGAGGACGCCGTTTTGTTTGCCTACGAGATTGGGCGGCCAAAACCTTCGAGGCTCGACTTGGTTCCCACTTGTTCCTGCCCGTAAGCGATTGAATTTACTCGAAACCGTTTCGCCAGTTTACCTTCTCTTTACGATTGCGGGCGTATCCAGGTCCCAAGAGGCGCACACGCCCAGCGCTTGCGAGGGGGGGTGTAGCCTTGTCATAAGAGAGGTACGCCCGATGAAGTCCACGCCTAATGCCGGCATCAGCCTGCTGGCCCTGTCACGCGCCATTGCCCCAATGATTGCGGTCGGAGTGGGCGTCACCTGCGCCGCTCCCACCCAGGCCCAAAGCCTGTGCACGCCCAACGCGCTGGGTATCGTGATCTGCACCGGCTCGCCCCCGGTGGCGCCGCCGGTCACACCAGCGCCGCTGCCCGCTGGCCCCCTCGCACCGGCGCTGAACATCGTCGACAGCCTCACGCCCGTGACCGTCGTCCTCCAGGACGGCTTCCAGTCTCCCCAGACCGCCGGCGTCTCTACCCTGGCGCCGGGGGCCGACATCGTCATCAGCGCGCTCGGCACGGCCGCGATCGATACGGTCAACCAGCCCGGCCTGCTGGTCGACTCGGCAGCTGGCCTGAACGCGCAGATCACCAACATCACGACGGCGGGCGATGGGGCTTCGGGGGCCCTGCTGCGGGCCGTGGATGACGTGGTGTTCCTCAGCGACGGCACCGTCTCGCTGCGTTTCTT
>CAKTFL010000020.1 GCA_934555855.1 uncultured Sphingomonas sp.
TCTGTCACTGGCGCTCGCCGGAGCCGGTGGCGTCGTTGCGCAAACGACGATCGACGAGGCGCGCGAGCAGGGCAAGGCAATGGGCAAGGCAATGCGGGCCGACGAGGCACGGATGCCGAGCGACGCCACGGCTGCCGAGGTGCCTGGTTATCAAGGCACCGACCTGCCGCAGGGTGTCTATTTCGACGATCCCGACCGTCTTGTTATCGACGGACAGGCACAGGCGAACACTGACGCCACCTTCGGCACCGTTACGGATCGGGACCGCACCCGGCCAAGCTTCAGCAACGCTGAGATCCTGGCGGCGACCAAGCGCGGGACCACGATCGAGGGCGATCCCAACACCTATGTCGCCGGCGAGAACCTCGGCGGTTCAAACGGCTCCTGCACGCCGCTGCCGCCAGCGTCGGGAAGCAACGGCTATTACGAGGCGACCTGCAACCGCGGCACCAAGATCGAGCAAGCGCAAGCGGTCTGCCGCACGCCCCTCGTCGTCGATGTGACACCTGGCACGACCAAATACCTTTACACCTGCGAAAACTGGGTGATGCCGCCCTCGATGGGGCCGAACAACGCGGCTCGGCGATGCTTTCCCACGTTCAACGCGCCGGTTCAGGCCGGGGTTTGCCGCGAGCGGTCGCGGGAGACGGTCCAGTACGATGTCTGCCTGCAGGGCAACCCGCGCTTCTGCACCGAGCCGGACACGCGCGATGGTGAGGAGATCACCTACGAGTGCGACAGCGCTGCGGTGAACCGTCCTCATCGGACAGAGACGGTCAACGAGGTTGTAAACGAGCGCCGCGACGAGAGCATGTGCAATGCCGCGACAGCCAACCAAACCTGCGAGGTTGCAAGCGAGACTTGCGCCGACCCCGACCCGACCACCCGCATCATCAACGGGGTGCCGATCACGCGAGCCTGCTGGAGCTGGGAGCGGACCTACAGCTGCCACCGCACGAGCCAGGCCAGCGACTGCTCGGATCTGGAGGGAAACCGCCAATGCAGCTACCTGCGCGACGAGTGCCTCGACGATCCGCAGGCCGGTGCCTGCCAGGTATCACAGCGGGTTTATCAATGCCCGATTCCTGGAAACCCGCCAGGCACCGATAAGCAGTATGTCTGCGGCGGAGACGTCTACTGCCTGAACGGCAATTGCGAGACGATCGACCGCGAGGCCTCGACCGAGTTCAAGGACGCTGTCGTGGCGCTGCATTCGATCGGAGATGCAGGCAAGCAGTTCGACCCGAACAATCTCACCGTGTTCTCCGGGGAGCGCGACACATGCTCCAAAAAGATTTTCGGCGCATCTAACTGCTGCTCCGGGAAGGGCGTGCCGTTGTTGACGCCTTGGCTGTGCAGCGCGGCCGAGAAGAAGCTCGACGATAAGGACGACAAAGGGCTCTGCCACAAGGTTGGCTCATACTGCTCAAGCAAGGTGCTGGGAGTCTGCACGACGCAGCGCGACGCGTATTGCTGCTTCGGCAGCAAGCTTAGCCGTCTCTTACAGGTTCAGGGCCGGGCCCAGATCGGCAAGAGGTGGGGCAAGCCCAAGGACGAGCAGTGCAAGGGCTTCACCATTGCCGAGTTTCAACAGCTCGACCTGTCCCGGATGGACTTCAGCGAGGTCTATGCTGAGTTCACCGAAGCCGCGAAGCTGCCCGACGAGGTCGGAACGCTCAACGACATCCAGCAGAAAATCCAGGGGTATTATGACCTTCACGGGGGCAAATGATGTGGACGGCGCCGGGGGGCGTTTGCCTTGCTCGATCGACATGTCGGTGCTCGATTTGGCGATCTTCCTACGCGTGCATCGCGCCGGGCGTGGGCAATCCGCCGGCGAGGTTTCGGCAACCGTTTCGCGTTGGTTCGGCTGCGACATCGATCCCCGGGAGGTCGAGCGCGCCTTTCCGCGGATGCTGGAAAAGGGCTGGCTCGTCCGTCGCGACAGCGGCGTCCGGGCAACGACCAGCGGCCGCAAGCACGGCCGCCTCCATCTGCGGGGGCTTATCCGCATGATCGATCAGGGCACCAAGATGGTCGACGTCGCCCTGACCATGTCGATGCTGAAACTCGCCGAGGTCGAACTCGACGGCGAGCACGAGGAACCAGAGGAAGACGATGATGGCGAGAATTGAGAAGCGCGGCCGTCTGGCCGCCTCCCTGATGATGCTGGTTGCGACCGTCGCGCCGATCGCCACGCCGGCGTTGGCACAGGCGCTCGATCCGCAGCAAGTTGCCTTGGCCGATGCTGCGATGCAGCACGCCGGTGCGGAGGACGCGGTGAACCAGCAACTAGCGTCTGCCGGCGAACGCGGAGACAGCTTCTACTGTGGCGAGCGCCGGCTCGGCCAATGGTTCTATTGCGAGCGACCGAAGGCGGAGTCGGCAAGGCCCAAGGCAGCGCCGGCGCCGGCGCCGCAATCGGCCTCCGAGCGTATGAGAGCTATTGCAGCCCAGCTTGATGAGCTGAAGGCGCGCGCGATCCTCGAGCCCACCGAGGAGAACGTCATCTCCTACGTCCGCTTCCAGCGCGAGCAGCTCGATCGCGCGTCGACCTTCTCCGACACATGGCAGCGTGCCCTGTGGCAGAACCCGGACATCGACTACACATTGCAGAGGCCGGTTTCGACGGTCGGCAAGCGGGCATGGACCGACAATCGCACCGCCGACCGCGACCGGGTGCTCGCAAACCTCGGCCAGCGTTACGGCATGTTCTACTTCTTCGCGCAGAACTGTGCCGCCTGCGAGGTGTTCTCGCCGATCCTCAAGTCAGTCGCGGACAGCCATCGCATCACGGTCATGGCGGTTTCGACCGATGGTGGCCCAAGCCGGTCCTTCCCCAATTACGTGGTCGATAGCGGGCAGCGGAAGCGCATGGGCGTGCCGCTCGCGACTCCGGCGCTGGTGCTGTTCGACACGGCGACCCGGAAGACCGTGTCGATCGGGTTCGGCGTCATGTCGGCCGACGAGATCATGGATCGCATCTTCATGCTCACCAACACCAAGGTCGGGAGCGATTACTGATGGCCCACGCCCCCTCTCCCCGCCCCTCTGCCTTCCGCGCCTTCCTGCGCCGGACCGCCGCGGTCGCGATGACGCTCGGTGCTGCCAGCATGGTGCCGGTCGGGGTCGCGAGAGCGGACGTTGCCGGGCAGATGAACAACTTTTTCAACGATGCTGGTGGCGCCGCTAACGTCACCGGCCCGAGTGCCTACCAGGGTCAGACTGCCGGTTATTATACCGGGGGCAACGTCTGGTCGCGTTTCCCGCAAAAGAGCGTTCAGCCCTTCAACCTTCAGCTCCCGAGCGCTCGCGCCGGCTGCGGCGGCATCGACCTCTTCTCCGGCTCCTTCTCGTTCATCAACGCCTCGGAAATGGTGGCGATGCTTAAGGCGACTGCTAACAACGCGCTCGGCTTCGCCTTCAAGCTTGCGATTGACAGCGTCTCGCCCGAGATCGGCAAGGTCATGGGTGAGTTCCAGCAGGCCGCCCAGCAGATGAACCAGATGAACATCTCGTCCTGCGAGGCGGCGCAGGGCTTGGTCGGCTCGGTCTGGCCCAAGATGGCCGGCGCGCGTTCGACGATCTGTACCGCGGTCGGCAACTCGCAAGGGCGGTTCTCTGACTGGGCGCGCTCACGGCAGGGCTGCAACGCGGAAGGTCAGCAGGACGCGACGCTTGAGAGCAACAGCGACCCGCGCATGGCCGAGCATATCCCCGGCGCCCCGCGCAACTACACCTGGGAAGCGATTAAGCGGTCGAACAAGTTCGGCGGGTTCGACAAGGGCTTCTCCGAGTATCTGATGACGCTCGTCGGAACGATCATCACCAACCCGAATGCCGATGGCGGCCCCAGTGTGAAGTTCGTCGGCCCGGCAGAGGATGCAGTGGTGACGGCGCTGCTCGACGGCACTCAGACCGGCAATCCGGTCAGATTTTTGCAGTGCGACGATGTCGACCAGTGCCTGAACGTCTCCGAGCAGCCGCTCACAATCTCGACCAACGATGGTCTACGCCACAAGGTCAAGGCGATGATCCAGTCCATGAACGACAAGATCCGCACCGACGGGGCGCTGAACGCGGCCGAGCAGCAGCTGCTGAACATGACGACGGTGCCACTCTACAAGATCCTGACGGTGCAGGCGCTCGCGCACGGCACTTTCACGCTCGACGAGGTCGACGCCATGGCCGAGATGGTCTCGGTCAACCTGCTTTCGGCGATGATCGAGAACATGCTTGATCGCATCAACCAGGCCGAGGTCCACTTTCAGCCGGCGGACGAGGCGATGGCGCAGACCTGGCGGACGCAGCTCTCCGAGGCGCGGGGCCGCTACGCGCAGCGTGACATCAAGCTGAAGAATACGCTCGATCTGACGATCGCGCTGGTCAACCGCTCAGTGCAACTGGAATCGACGCTTCAAAACGCGATGTCGCCGGGGATGGCTGCTTCGCTCAACTTCTCGCGCGGGCTGAACGCCCAAGGTCTTAACTAGGCAAGGGCAGCGGGCATGGTCGAGGTCTTCACGATCGGCGGAGGCGAGTATATCGTCAACACGTTCAACGCCGTCGCGGCGTGGACGGGTGGTGGCGGTTATAAGTCGCTCATCAAGGTGGTCATGGTCATCGGCCTGATCTGGTCGCTGCTCGCGGTCGCTTTTACGTTGAACGTGCGGGCCTGGATGAACTGGTTCATCGGGGCGACCCTCATCTACATGTGCCTGATGGTGCCGACCGTCGACGTGAGGGTCACCGACCGGATCAACCCGTCACTCGCACCCGCAACGGTCGACAATGTGCCGCTCGGGCTCGCCGTCACTGCCAGCTTCACCTCTCAGGTTGGCGACTGGCTGACGCGGACGGCCGAGACCGTCTTCACCATGCCGAGCCAACTCAACTACTCGACCAACGGCATGATCTACGGGGCGCGGCTGTTCGACCAGACACGCAACTTCCAGATCCGTGATGCCGAGTTCGCCACCAACCTTCAGGCGCACTTCAAGAACTGCGTGTTCGGTGACATCCTGCTGCATCGCAAGTCGCTCACCGACCTCGCGCAGGCCAAGGACCTTTGGGCGTCGATCGGGCCGGGCTCGGATGCTCGCGCGCAGCCGTGGCTTGATCGCTCGGGTAGCACGATCGACAGCTACATCGTCACCTGCCACAACGCCTATGACCGGCTGTCCGCGCAGTGGGCTACGATGATCGATGCCAACACACCGTTCTGGGCCAAGGAGAGCTACCCGAAGCTGTCGAATGCGGAAGCCGCTGCCAAGCTCCGGCAGGACGTGCCGATCGCCAATGCCGCTTTCACCGGGTCTAGCTCAGACTACGTGGCCACCATGCGGCAGAACACCGCAATCAATGCTTTCATGATGGCGCGCGACGGCATGGCCGGTGGGGTTGGCGCCGCCTCGATCGACACCTTCGCAACGACGCGGGCGGACCTGCAGGCGCGCAATACATACAATTCGATCGCGCAACAGGCTATGAGCTGGGTGCCGATCCTGAACATCGTCCTGACGGTCGTCTTCTACGCGATGTTTCCGGTCATATTCCCGCTGTTCCTCCTGCCGCAGACCGGCGTCGGCGCACTCAAGGGCTACGTGACGGGGTTCTTCTATCTCGCCGCCTGGGGGCCGCTCTATGTCATTCTCCACATGATCTGCATGACGCGGGCGACCTCGGCGGCGCACGGCGTCGCGGACGGTGGCATGTCGCTCGGCACTTTCGCCGGAATCGGTGCGGTTAACGCGGAGACGGCGACAATTGCGGGGTTCATGCTGATGAGCGTGCCCTTCATCGCCGGCGGCCTGGCTCGCGGCGCGATGGGCATCTCCGGGCAAGCGACCTCGATCTTGGCGCCGGCGCAGAACGCGGCCGAGGCCAGCGCGCTGGAGCAGACCACCGGCAACTACGCCTACGGCAACACGAGCTTCGCCAATACGACTGGCAGCATGTACCAGACTGGTCAGTTTTCTGACGCGCCGACGATGACGACGGGAGCCGGCGGGTTCACTCGACGCCTGGATAATGGCTCTACCGACACGGCATACGGCAATGGTTCGTCGGTTCTCGACACGACGGGTGCTATGTCTCGCCTATCGTTCACGCCGACGTTGTCGACCGGCTACGTTTCCGAAATGCGCCAGCAGGCCTCAATGTTGGAACGGCAGGCAAAGAGTGAGGAAGAAGCGGCTGCGGCTATCCTCACCTCGACGCATACCAATCGAAGCGCCCAATCGGTCTCGAACGAGATTACAAACGGTTCCGAAACGCGGAGCGGCACGCAAGGCGGAACGACGCTCGAGAACTTTGACCGGAGGACCGCCTCTGGGTTCACCGGGCTCGACAACCGCTCCAGCGTTGCCCAGTCCGCCAAGGTCGTTGATGGGACAGGACGTACTGCCGAGACGATTGATGCTACGTCGACTAGCCTCAGCGCTGGAATCGGCGGGCGTGGGGCCGGCGCCGGTCAAGGGACTGGTGCAGGTCAAGGGGCTGGTGCGAAGCCTGGCCTGGGCAGCCGAATTGCCAATGCCTTGCCGGGGGTGGCGATATCTAAGACATACACGGGCAATCAGGTCGATCGGCTCACTCACAACGTGGACCGTAGCCGGACGGTGGATGACAACTCGTCCGTCAACGACGGCTCGCGAGATGACCATGCCAACGGCACCGGCGCCTCGACGACCGTCGGCACCTACACCAGCGGCGGCGTCTTCGCCCGCAACAGCACCTCCTCAACAACGTCTGTCAGTAACGAGGACGCACTCTCGCAGGCATACTCTCACGAACAGCGTGCTCGGGAACTCCGCGAGAAGGCGCAGCAGTTGTCGAACGACGCGAGCTACGCTGAAACGCACGGTATGCAGATCAGCGAGAACCTGAGCCAGGAGTTGGCCGACTGGTATCGCCGTGAGGCTGCCGAGCATCCGGGATTGAACGCTCCGGGCCTCCACGACGTGTCGCTATCCGCGCAGCAGCGTCAGACACGCGACAGTATGGTCGCGACGTTCCTCGCCGAAAGGCGTCAGGACATTTATGATGAGGTCGCTCCGCGCCTCGTTCCGCCCGACCTGGTGCATGTCACACCTCCGCCGGTAGCGACGGCTGACGATGTAAGAGGTCAGTACCATCCTCGTCCGCTTGGTGGCGTGCCCAGCCTTGCTGCGCCGGGAGACGGATCACCTGTCGCGGCGCGCATTGAGGATGGAAAGGCTGAGTTGGCCGCTCAGACAGAAGCAAGACGGGTATTGCGAAGCGGCAGCGTAGCTGCAGGCGCCGGTGTTCAGGCCGAAGTCAATGACGCGATGAACAAGGGCTTCTTTGTCGATCCCGAACTTCGGAAATGAGTTTAGAGGAAAAACATGCAGTAAAGAGCGCCTGCCAGCATGATCGCATATGCCGTGAAATAACCTATCCAGCCGCCCTTTGTCACATTTCCTTCGTCATCACGGTACGGCTCGATGGTTGAGATCGAAGTAGGCTCGCTGGGGATGATTGTTGGACCACCTGGCAGGCCGTTCGTGGCGGAATAGATCTGCATGTCAATCTGAGCCATTTATAAATCCTCCGACTGGAGGATTGCACAAGAGAGGCCTTATGACAAGCTCGAGCCGTGTTGCTCTTTCCGTGAACCGGGATGCCGACGTCATGGGACATGCCCTGTTCGGCTTCTCTTGGTTATTGGTGATGGCAATCGGGCTGATGCCGCTGGTGGAGGCGTCACTTAACCGATCACCGTCGATCACCCTGCCAACGACGATTGCGTTCTTCGTCGCGGTCGGCAGCGCCGTCTTGCTGCGGCAGCGGTACTCTTGGGTGGGTCTTGTCCTCCACATCTATGGGCAGATCGCGATTTGGCTGTCGCTGTTCGTCATGTCGCTTGGAATCGCCCTGTTTGCGACGGGGCACGCGTGATGCTTCCTCTATGCCTTGTCCTAGGTGATAGTACCGGTGTCGGGACCGCCAGTGCCTTGGCTGCACAGGGCCTACGTTGCGAGGTTCACGCCCGGGTCAGCGCTCCCTCTTCCGAGACGGTGCGGACTTGGCGGGGCGGCCGACCTGTCGATCGGGCTCTCATCGCTCTGGGCTCGAACGATGCAACCAGCCCCGGTCTTGCCCGAAATCTTCTGCCCCTGCGCCGACGCGTTCTCGCCGGACGGGTGACGTGGCTGGCGCCGTATCATCCCGGAGCGGCCCAGGTAGTCACCGCCCTCGCTCGATCGTTTGGCGACGAGGTCGTTCACCTAGCTAACTACAGCAGCAGGGATCGTGTTCATCCCAACAGCTATGCGTCGATCGCCGTCTCTCTCGGCTGGTCAGGGATGAGTGTTCCGACAGCTGTCACGCTGCGTCGGCCAAACCTGCGGCCACCCCCGCCGACAGACGCTGCCCCGCTGATCCGTCAGGCGATCGTTCTAAGCTTCTAGTCCGCTAGTTCATCGGATCACATCTGGTTTGCCGAGTGTAAAAGGAAGGAAAGACAATGAGTGGTTTCGACTTCGACAAAGGCGGCACCTTCGGGAGCCAAAAAGCTGCCGACGATTATGCGAAGCGGAATAATCTCAGTGTGCAGGATTATCAGTTCCATCACGATGGCGATGGCGATGGCGACCGCGTCGAGTTAGAGGTTCGTCGCTCGGCGGTGGAGGATGAGAAGCTCCATGACACCGGCGAAGGTCGTAAGCAGGGCTTCTTCTGATCTAGCCGCACCGTTGAGGCTCACTAGATTCACCGTCGAAGCTTGGGCACGGCGGTCAAGGTGGCATGGCCACGTCGCCCGCACCCTTTGCAAACCAGCCTGATCGCGGCGGCGGCAACCGATCCGTCATAGCGGAAGCGCTCCACGATCTTACCTGCCGGCAAGTTGATCGTCCGGCCGCAGGCGCAGACGACCAGCATGTCTGCCCGGTCGGCCGCCCACTCGGCGAGCGTACTGTATGGGGGCGGGTTGGCAGCTGGCATTCAGGCTTTCGAAGGGATCAAGATGGCGTCACCTCCTCATAACGGCCGGCTTTCCGCAATTGGCGCACGATCCCGTTGAAGGCTGCGGTTACGCCTTGGGCGCGGCCGATGTCGTTCGGTTGCGAGGCTGCGTCCCAGTAGAGAACAAGAGGCCAGCGCTCGGGGCAGTGCGGCATCAGGCAGCGTAGCGCCAAGCGCACCTCGGCGACGTCGACGCGCGCCTCCGAGCAACGGGACACGCCGGAGCGCAGGATGTGGACCGACAGCGCGATCACAACCCGTTGATGTCGCGGCAGCGTCGACACGGATTAGTGGAAGTCGTGCGACTTGAATCGCACCACTTGCTCAGGATCCATGCCGTCGGCGTGCGGCGGCCAATAGCAGTTGCGCGGCCCTGGGCTCCATCCCTTGTCACCGCGATCGGGTGAACCCGGATGCTGGCCGGCATCGCCGCGACCGGTGCGGTGCGGGAAGGACATGTCACCGACGCGGTGCAGAAGGTCACCATGGTCGATGATCCGATCGCAGATGACGTGGATGACCTCGCCTTCCTTCTGCACCCGCCCCTTCAGACCGACCATGGAGGCCGACATCACGGTACGGCGCTGCGCCTCAAATCGGTCGGGCCAGAGGATGCCATTGGCAACTCCCGTGTCATCCTCGATCGTTATGAACAGCACACCCTTGGCCGATCCGGGCTTCTGGCGGACAAGGATGATGCCGGCGACCTCGACGTGTCGGCCGTCGCGGACGCTGGCGAGATCCGCGCAGCGCATCACGCCGCGGCGGGTGAGCTCGTCCCGTACGAACGACAGCGGATGCGCGCGGAGCGACAGCTGCAGGTTGCGATAGTCCTCGATCACCTCGCGGCCGTCGGTGAGCGGCCGCAGCGCCACGTCGGGCTCGACGCCTTCGGCGCTGAAGGTCTCGGCCGTTCGATCGGCCGCGGCGAACAGCGGCAGCGGCGCCTCGCCGAGCCCCCTCACCTTCCAGAGTCCCTGCCGGCGATCGACGCTGAAGCCGTGAAAGGCGTCGCCGTCCGCCAGTTTCTCGATTGCGGCACGCTGGACGCCAGAACGCCGCCACACGTCCTCCACACTCTCGTAAGCCGTGGTGCTGCGCGCGGCGACAATCTTGGCACCGTCCGCGTTCGACAGCCCACGGATCTGCCGCAAACCGAGCCGCACGGCCATGTAGCGCCCGCCGGTCGGCTCTAGCGTGCAGTCCCAGCGGCTGGCATTGACGCAAGGCGGCCGCACCTCGACGCCGTGCTGGCGCGCGTCGCCCACGATCTGCGCCGGCGCGTAGAAGCCCATTGGCTGCGCGTTCATCAGTGCCGCGCAGAACACGTCGGGATGGTGGTGCTTCATCCAGCTGCTCGCGTAGGAGATCTTGGCGAAGCTGGCGGCGTGGCTCTCGGGGAAGCCGTAGGAGCCGAAACCCTCGAGCTGGCGGAAGGTGCGCTCCGCGAACTCGCGCGGGTAGCCGCGTGCAACCATGCCCTCGACCAGCTTTTCGCTGAAGTGGCTTACTCCGCCCGTGAACTTGAAGGTCGCCATGGCCCGGCGCAACTGATCCGCCTCGGCGGGTGTGAAGCCGGCGCCGACGATCGCGACCTTCATCGCCTGCTCTTGAAAGAGCGGCACGCCGAGCGTCTTCTCCAGCACCGCGCGCAACTCCGGCCGCGGATACTCGGGTCGTTCGAGGCCTTCGCGCCGGCGCAGGTACGGGTGAACCATGTCGCCTTGGATCGGTCCCGGGCGCACGATCGCGACCTGGATGACCAGGTCGTAGAAGCGCCGCGGCTTCATGCGCGGCAGCATCGACATCTGCGCGCGGCTCTCGATCTGGAAGGTGCCGAGCGTGTCCGCCTTCTGGATCATGGCGTAAACGTCGGGATCGTCGTCCTGCAGGTCGGCAAGGCCAACGCGGATGCCCTTGTCCGCCTCGAGCATGTTGAAGGCCCGGTTCATGCAGCCGAGCATGCCGAGGCCGAGAACGTCGACCTTCATGAACTTCAGCGCATCGATGTCGTCCTTGTCCCACTCGATGATCTGCCGGTCCTCCATCGCGGCGGGCTCGATCGGCACCAGATCATCGAGGCGGTCGTGGGTAAGGACGAAGCCGCCCGGGTGCTGGCTCATGTGGCGCGGCACCCCGATCAGCTTGCGGGCCAGCTCCAGCGTCAGCCGCAGCCGGCGATCGCCGATGTCGAGGTTGAGCTCGCCGACCTGTTTCTCGCCGACACCCTCGGCCGACCAGCCCCAGACCAGGCCGGCGAGCGAGGAGGTGAGGTCCTCAGGGAGGCCAAACGCCTTGCCAACGTCGCGCACCGCGCCGCGCGCCCGGTAGCGAGTGACGACAGCGGTCAGCGCCGAGCGGTCACGACCGTAGGTATCGTAGATCCACTGGATGATCTCCTCGCGGCGCTCATGCTCGAAGTCGACGTCGATATCGGGCGGCTCACGCCGCTCTCCGCTGACGAAGCGCTCGAACAGCAGCTCATGCTTGATCGGATCGATGCTGGTGACGCCGAGCACGAAGCAGACGCAGGAATTGGCAGCCGAGCCGCGGCCCTGGCAGAGGATGCCGCGCCGGCGCGCCTCGCGGACGATCGCGTAGACGGTAAGGAAGTAGGGCGCGTAGCCAAGCTCGGCGATCAGCCGCAGCTCGTGCGCGATCTGGTCGCGGTAGGCCTGCGGCACGTCGCCATCGAACATCCGCTCGACCGCATGCGTTGCCAGCTGCTCAAGCG
Source organism: uncultured Sphingomonas sp. (assembly GCA_934555855.1). The sequence goes on from CAKTFL010000020.1 coordinate 11,723, forward strand.
CTTCCTGCGCAGTCAGGCCGTCGATCAGCCGCTCGCGCGGGTACTGGTAGGCGAGTTCGCCGAGGTCGAAGGTGCAGAGCCTGGCGATGTCGACGCTGGCCTGCAGTGCATCCGGGTAGGCGCGAAAGCGACGGACCATCTCGTCGGGTGATTTCAGCGCGCGATCAGCGTTGACCTCACGCCGGTAGCCGAGCTCGTCGACGGTGCATTTCTCGCGTACCGCGGTGACGACGTCCTGCAGCAGGCGCGCCTCGGGCGCGTGATAGAGCACGTCGCCGGTGACGACGGCACGCACGCCGGCTCCGCCCGCCTGTCGCGCCAACACATCAATACGGATCGCATCCCCCGGCCGGCGCCGCTGGAACAGCGCCATATAGCCGCGCCGACCGTAGACTTGGCGGAGG
>CAKTFL010000021.1 GCA_934555855.1 uncultured Sphingomonas sp.
CTTCCGGCCGGCGCGCTCGCGACCAGTTCGAACGGGTCGGGCGGCACGTCGCTCTGTCGATAGCCCTTGGACAGTGCCGCCGCGAGCGGCGCGGGCACCGGCTGGCGAAAGGTGGTGAGACCCATCCGCAGGGGCGTTAGGATGTGCCGCTCGACATAGGCGGCGAAGGGCTCGCCGGACACCCGCTGGACGATATAACCCGCCAGCGCGGCGCCGTAGTTCGAATAAGCGGGGACCTCGCCGGCCCGGAACAGCTGCGGGCGCCTGTTCTGCTTCAGATATTGCTCGTTGGTCTTGAACCGTGCGGGGTCGCTGGCGAGCAGGTCCTTCAGACCTTCCTCGAACCCGCCGCGATGCCGCATCAGGTCGTTCATCGTGATCGCACGTCCGTCCTTGGGCACGATACGGAAATCGAGATAGCGGTTGATATCCGCGTTGAGATCGATCCGCCCCGCCTCCACCAGCTGCATCACCGCTGTCCAGGTGAGCAGCTTGGAGGTGGAGCCGATCCGCATCAGGGTGCGGTCGACATCCATCGGCGCCTTCGTCGCGACGTCCGCATAACCATAGCCCTTCTTGACGAGGACCTGGCCGTCCTTGACCACCACGACCTGCGCGCCGGCGATCTTGCCGGCCTTCAACGCCGCGGGAAAATAGCCGTCCAGCCAGGCCGCCAGGTCGGCGGCGGTCAGGGCCGGGGTTGCCGTGCCCGGCGTCGCCGGAGCCGAGGCGGGCGGCGTCGCGGGCCGGGGCGCAACCGGCAGGTCGCTTTGCGCGACAGCCGTCGCTGCCGTGATCGCGCAGGCGAGCGCGGCAATCCATCGGCGCATCATCGTGTCGCTCCCTCGGGCGTGAAGTTCAGGTCCTGATAGTCGAAGCTGAAATCCGCGATCGGCGAGACCGGCCTGGCGGTGATCCGCGAAACTTTCCCCTCTGCATCGAGCGCGAAGGTCAGATAGGCGGGCTCGATCGCCGGATCGTCGAACCGCGCGATGAACGTGTCGTAGCGGTAATGCTCCAGCCGCCCGGTCATCCGGGGCGTGGTGGTGAAATCGGCCGACAGCCCCTTGGCGTCCGACCCGATGGCGAGTGTCCCGTACCAGGGATCGACGTAGCGGCCCGTATAGCCCGCCGTCGGCAGCGAGGGGCCGGCTTTGTCGGCAGGTGCCGGGGCCGCCTGTCGGATCGCTGCCTCCGCCCCCGCGATCCGCTCCCGCCTGAACGCGGCGAAGCGCGCTGCCCAGTCCTGCTTCGGCGCGCCGAGATAATGGTCGAGCAACTCGTACATCAGGCCATAGCGCGGCTCGATCTCCTCGCTGTTCACCGCGATGGCGAAGCCGACGTTGCGTTCGGGGATCATCACCACGACCGTGGTGAACCCGAACAGGCCGCCCGCGTGCCAGACGATCTTCGCGCCGCGATAATCGCGCACCGTCCAGCCGAGCGCATAAGCTTGATAGCTGGGCAGCGTGCCCGCGATGACGGCCGGCAGCGGCGTGATCGGCATCGGGGTGACCGGCGTCCACATCTCCGCCGCCGCCGCCTCGCTGAACAGCCGCCCGCCGCCCGGCACCGCGCCGTGCGACAGCTGGATTTGGAGCCAGCGCGCGAGGTCATTCGCGCTCGCGGCGATCAGGCCGGCGGGCGCCCCCGCCTGGCCCAGCCGGTCGCGCTCGTCGAGCAGCTTCAGCGGCCCCGTGCCGCGCACCGCGCCGCCGACCCGTCCGTGCGGCTGGGCGCGATCGGGAGCGCTCAGCTGCCGGGCCATGTCGGCGGTCGCGTCGGCCATCCCCGCCGGCCGGAAGACATGGTCGCGCATATAGTCTTCCCAGCGTTGGCCGCTGACCGCCTCGATCACCTGCCCCGCGACGGTGTAGAGGATGTTGTCATAGGCGTAGCCGCTGCGGAAACTGGTCGCCGGTTTCAGATAGCGCAGGCGCCGCACCACTTCCGCCCCCGACAGCCTGCCGCGCGGAACGAGCAGCAGGTCGCCCGCGCCCAGGCCCAGTCCGCTGCGATGGACGAGCAGGTCGCGCACCGTCATCTCGCGCGTGACCCAGGCGTCGTACATCTGAAAGCCGGGCAGATGATCGATCACCTTGTCGTCCCAGCCGATCTTGCCGGCATCGACCAGCGTCGCCAGCGCGGCGGCGGTGAACGCCTTGCCGGTGGAGCCGATCATGAACAGCGTATCGGCATCGACCCTCGCCGACGCGCCCAGCTTTCGCACGCCATAGCCCCTGGCGAGAACGACCTTGCCCTTTTCGACGATGGCGACCGCCACGCCCGGCGTTTGCGTCGCCTGGCGGACCGCCTCCACCCGCGCGTCGAATCCCGCTGGCGGATCGGCGAACGCCGGGGTGGCGAACAGCAGCAGGGGCACGCCCGAAAGGAACAGCTTCATGACGGCGTCTCCGACAGGATCGCCGGCGCGCCGACCCGCCGAAAGGCGACGGTCAGTAGCAGCGGCAGGACGTAAAGCAGGATCAGCACCCAGGCGAGCGCGCGATATCCCGAGGCGATCAGCGGCACGAGCCCGATCCGCTCGGCGATCAACATGCACGGGACCAGCAGCAGCAGCGCCGCCAAGGCGCGGGTCGCCGGGCGAAGGACGATGCGACCGCCACTTGCGTGAGCGATCCGCTCGTTGACGGCATGGACGGCGCCCGTGCCGCTTTCCAGCAGCGCGGCGAAGATCATCGCCTGGAACATGAGGTGGAACGCCGGAGCGCCGAGCCGGACCAGCATGTAATCGGACGGCAGCACCGCGCCTGCGATCTCGGGCAGGAACGCCGTCATGCCGACGAAGAACAGCAGCGCCGGCAGCATCGCGAGCGGCGCGGCCACCGCCCCGGCGATCAGAGCGTCGCGGCCGGAGCGGAAGTGCCGCGTCACCGGCAGCACGATCACCGCGCCGACGATGTTGTACCCGGCATAGGTAATCCCGCCGAGCGCCCAGTCGCCCGAAGGAGGAGACGCAACGGCGAAGGCCCGGCCGATGCGGTCTCCGACCCCTGACAACACCAGCGCCAGGAACACGGCATAGGTCGCGTAGAGCAGCACTGAGACCCATACGAACACGCGCTCCACCCCGGCATTGCCGAACGCGACGCAGCCGACAATGCCGGTCATCAGCGCCAGCGTGCCCACGACCGGCGCCACGCCCAGGGTCGCCGCGGCGATTGCGCCCGCCGCCGCCCCGAACACGGCGAGGATCAGCACCAGGAACGCGGCATAGGCGACCTCGAACGCAGGCCACCCCCGTCCCAGCAGCACGCGAAAGAAGCTGCGATAGTCCCGCGCACCGACCAGATGCGCGAAGTAGAAGGTCGCCGCCGCCACCACCGCCCAGATCAGCATCGCCAGCAGCATAGCCGCCAGCCCGCCCCACGGCCCCGCCGGCAGGAAGAATTCGGCGATCTCGCGTCCAGTGGCATAGCCGCCGCCGATCACCACCGCCTTGAAGGCCAGACCCGGCAGGACGAACCTGCGAAAGCGATCGATCGTAACGGGGCTCAGGCCCGACATGCGTCGAGCAGCCGGTCGAACGCCGCGCCGCCGCGCAGCGGATCGGCGGCGGGCAACGCCAGCCGGTCGCCCGTTTCCGCAATCGCCCGCGCCGCCTCGTCATTGTCCAAGCCGCCGGTGTTCAGGCTGATCCCGGCGCAGCGGATCTCGGGATTGGTCAGCCTGCCCAGCGCCAGCGTCTGTTCGACCACCGCCTCGATTGACGGCACCGGGACATGCGTGCCCAGCATCCGGGTCCGCCCCGGCTGATGGCACACCACGAACAGGTCGGGCTGGCTGCCATGCAGCAGCGCCAGCGACACGCCGGCATAGGCCGGGTGGAACAGCGACCCCTGCCCCTCCACCACGTCGAGGTGATCGGGCGCGGCGTCGGGGCTGAGCAGCTCGGCCGCGCCGGCGGCGAAGTCGGCGATCACCGCGTCGATCGCGATCCCCTCCCCCGCGATCATGATGCCGGTTTGCCCGCTCGCCCGGAAGGTCGCGTCCACGCCTCGCGCCGACAGCCCCCGCGCGATCGCAAGGGCGGTGTATTTCTTGCCGAGAGCGCAGTCGGTGCCGACCGTCAGTAATCGCAGGCCGGAGCGCTTGCGCCCCGTCGCGACCGGCAGGTCGACGGGAGGTTCCCGCAGGTCGATCAGGCGCGTCCCCGCCCGCTCCGCCGCGTCGCGGAGCGGCGCGATCCCGGCCAGGCGCGTGTGCATTCCCGCCACCAGATCGAGCCCCGCCTCGACTGCCGCCAGCAGCTCCGCCATCCATGAAGGCGGGATGACGCCCCCCTGATTGGCCACCCCGATCACCATGGCGCGCGCTCCCCGCTCCGCCGCCTCGCGCGGGGACAGGCGTGGCAGGCCGGTCGACACCGTAGCGGCCGGCAGGGCATGTTCGCCCAGGCAGCGATCGGGCGCCCAGTCCCTCAAGCCGAATGCCGTTTTGGCAAAGCCGGGCTCCACCGCGTCCCCGAGAAACAGCAGGTAGGGCGCCGGCAGGGCATGAACGCCGGTCATCGCTTCAGAATCCTGCGCCAAGCGTGATGCCGATCACCCGCGGCCGGATCACGCCCGTCGCCACCGCGCCGAAGGGAAGATTGCCCTCCCCCGACACACTGGTCTTGCCGACGGCATTGGTCAGGTTCTTGGCATAGGCCTCAATCGAGAACCGGCCCAGCTCGACCCCCGCCCGCAGGTCCGCGACCGTGTAAGAGGGCAAGCGGTATTGCCGTCCGATCAGGGCCAGCGCGGCCGGGCTGTACGGCCCGGATTGCTCGCCGACAAAGCGCAGCGATCCGCCGACGTAAGCCATGGCCTCGCCGCCCAACCGCCACTGATAATCCTCGTTGACCGATACCGCATATCTGGGCGTGAACGGCAGCTGGTCGCCGTCGCGCCCGCCGACCAGCGGATCGGTATCGTCGCGGAGCCTGGCGTCGGTATAGGCGCCGTTGATCGACACCGTATAGCCGCGCGTCGGCCGCAGGGTGGCGGTGAACTCGACGCCGTCGCTCTTCGCCTTGCCGCCATTGGCGTTGACGCCGAAATCGTCGATCTGCGCGAAGAGCTGGATGTCAGACCAGTCGATATGGAACGCGGCAAGGTCGATGGCGAAGCTGCGGTCGTCCGTTTCCGCCTTCATCCCGACTTCGTAGCTGATCAGCGAGTCGGACTCGTAAGTCTTGATGTCGGTCGGCGCGCCCGGCGGGACGATGTTCGGTCCGCCGGGGCGAAAGCCCTTGGAGACACGGGCGTAGATCGCGCCGTTTCTGGCGAACTTGAATTTGGGCGCGACCTGCCAGGTGAATACGTCCTCCTTCGACGCCGACGACAGCACCGGCGGCGCGAGCAGCCCGGTGCCGCCCTGATCCGCATCCTGGTCGTTGTGGCTGTAGCGGCCGCCGAACGTCAGGTCGAAGCGCGGTCCGACATGCAGGGTACCGTTGGCGAAGCCCGCAAACTCCTTGTAACGCGACCGGCTGAAGATATCCGCCAGCTGCGGCACGCCGTCGAAGATCGTCAGCGTGTTCTGCTCATACACGTCGATCCGCTGGAGGATCTCGCCCTTTTCATGATTGTAATAGCCGCCGACCAGCCATTCGAACGTGTCGCTGGCGGGCGAGGCCAGGCGCAGTTCCTGCGTGAACCGCTCCACGTCGGTATGCTGGACGAGGCCAACGTCCGCGATCGGCCCGGTCGCATCGTCGTACAGGCCGAGCTGGCTGCCATAGGCGACGGTCAGGTCGTCACGCAGCGATTGCTTGAGCGTGCTGTAGCTGGTCGATGAGGTCAGGCTGGCAAAGCCCAGATCCAGATCGACCGCCGCGTTATACAGCCGATAGGCGATGTTCGTGTATTCGGGCACATATTGCGATTGGGTCAGGCCGCCATACAGCGTCTTCAGCGTGGCGGGATCGCTCGCCACGGAGGTCTCCGCGTCGGAATCCAGGTTCTGGAGGATCGCGGTCAGCCGGATCGACACCCCGTCGTTCGGCTTGAACAGCGCCGACACGCGACCGCCATAGCTTTTGGAGCCGTTGATGTCGCGGGCGACGTCCGATCCTCCCGTTCCGACCCCGTCGATGAAGCCGGAATAATCGCGGTAAAAGCCGGATGCGCGGATCGCGAAGCTGCCCGACAGGGGCAAATTGACCAGCGCCGATCCCATATAGGACAGGTCGCCGCCCTTTACCGATTCCAGGCTCGCCCGCCCCCGCGCTTCCACCCGGTCGGTGCTGGGCGCGTTGGTCACGAACTTCAGCACCCCGCCGAGCGAGCTTGCCCCGTACAGCGTGCCCTGCGGCCCGCGCAGCACCTCCAACCGCGCGACGTCGAACGTGTCGAGTTCCCCGGCCAGGATCGCGGCGTTGACCTGTCCGCTGGACGACCCGAACGGCGTTTCGTCGATATAGGTCGCGACCGTCGCGGCGACGCCGCCGGTGTTGATGCCGCGCAGCACGATCCGCGCCTCGCCCGGATTGCTCTGGGCCAGCTGAAGCCCTGGCACCAGCTTGGCATAATCCTGAAAGCTGAACGCCTGCTGCCGTTCCAGCGTCTCGCCGCCGATCACCGACACCGATTGCGGCACGTCGATCAGCACCTGCACCCGCTTCTGCGCGGTGACGACCACATCCTCGCCATGGGTGCCGGCCGGGCCGGCGGAGCGCGGCGTGCCGCCAGCCGGCGTGCCCTGGCCGGTCCCGGTGGCATCCTGCTGCGTCGCGGGCGCTTCGGACGCGACCGCAGCAAGCGCCGCACTCTGGGCCGACGCCGCGTCGGCCGCGAGCAGCGCGGCGATCACTCCGGATACGGATGTTGCGAGCCGGCCAGCCTTCATATCGCGCCCCTTGATCCTGTTCAGAGATGTTCTGTCCTGGTTAGAGAATTGTCAATCCCGCTCGACACGATCTTGCACCGCACGTTCCAGCGGGTCGATCAGCCACAACAGCCCCGCCGCCAGCGCGGCGAGCCCGGCGAGCAACCCGAAAAAGCCGGCATGGCTCATGCGGCTCCACCCCGTTCCCACCAGCCCCGCCGCGAGGCTGCCTGCAAAGGTCGCCAGGTACCACGCCGCCACCGTCGTCGCGCCGAGCCCGGCGGGTGCCAGCCGTGCGAACAGGCCGAGCCCGGTCGGCAGCACGTGCAGTTCGCCGAACGTCAGCACCGCGAAGAACAGGGCCAGCCACAGCCAGTGCGCCCGGCTGTCAGCGGCTTCGAGCGTGGCGAGCAGCAGGTACGCCGCCGCGACGATCAGGGCGCCCGTCGCCATTCGCCGCGCGGGTCGCTCCCGCCCGCCCGCGTCCGCCCGACGCCGCCACAGGGCCAGCAGCGGCGGGGTCATGACGATGACCAGCAACGGGTTGAGCGCCTGGAACCAGGTCATCGGCACCGTCGCGCCTCCCCATCGCCGATCGACGCCGGTATCGGCCCACAGCGCCACCGTGTTGCCAACCTGTTCATAGGCGCTGCGGAACACGGTCACGCTGAGCCCGATCGCGAGAAGCAGCAGGAGCGTGGGACGGGGAAAGCTCATCCGCGGCGCGGCCGCGCGCTCGGCCGCCGGATGCCGCGCCTGTGCAGGCAGATAGCGCTGGCCCCACAGATAGATGCCCAGCCCAGCGACCATGCCGATCCCCGCCGCGCCGAACCCCCAATGCCAGCCGTAAAGCTCGCCCAGCGTCCCGCAGACCAGCGGCGCCAGGAAACCGCCGATATTCACCCCGACATAATAGACGTTGTATGCCCAGCCGACACGCGGGTCGCCCGGCTCGTACAGGTCGTCGATCTGACTGGGCAGGCTCGGCAGGAACAGGCCGTTGCCGAGCGCGATGGTCGCCAGCGCCACGTAGAATAGAGGCTCGAAGGTCATCATGAAGTGGCCTGCCGCCATGATCGACCCCCCGGCGATGATCGCCCGCCGCTTGCCGAGCAGCCGGTCGGCGACCACGCCGCCAACGATCGGCGTGAAATATGCGCAGGCGGTATAGGCGCCGTAGATGATCGACGCGGCACCCTGCGCCACCGCAAGTTGCTTGGTCATGTAATAGACCAGCAGCGCGCGCATTCCGTAATAGGAAAACTGCTCCCACATGTTCGTGAGGAACAGTATGGTCAGGCCGCGCGGCTGGCCGAACCAGGCGCGGGGCTCGGTCATGCCGCCGCGCGCCCGCCCCCGCCCCATATCTCAGGCCCTGCATACAGAGTGCCATCGGCATAGGTGACGCGGGGCGTACGGTCCGTTGCCAGGAAGGTAGGGCCGTCGAGATCGACCAGATCGGCAAGCTGGCCCAGGATAAAGCCCGGCGCGGTCGCCAGGCTGGTGCCGATCATGGTGCCGACCATGACGCCCAGCCCCAGCCGCCGCGCCTCCCTGGCCATGATCAGCCCCTCGGTCAGCCCGCCGCACTTGTCGAGCTTGATATTGACCACGTCGAACCGCCCTTTCGCCCCCGACAGGTCGGCGAGCGACAACAGGCTTTCGTCGCCGGCAATCGGGATCGGCGAGACATAGCCATCCAGCTCAGCCTCCGCCCCTCGTGCCAGCGGCTGTTCGAGCAGCGAAACGCCGTGCCGAGACAGGCCCGCGACCAGGGCATCGAGATCGCCGCGCGCGAAGCCCTGATTGCCGTCGACGCCCAGCCATACTTCGGGCCGTGCAGCCCGGATCGCCGCCACGCGCGCCAGGTCGAGGTCCAACTCGCCGGTGAGCTTCACCTTGATCGACCTGGCCGCCGCATAGCCGCGCGCGGTTGCCGCCATCACGTCGGGCGTGTCGGCACTAACCGTGAAGCTGGTCACGATCGGCCGGGGCGGCGTGGCCAGCCCGGCCAGCTGCCACACCGGGCGGCCCGCGCGCTGCGCCTCCATATCCCACAGGGCCGCATCGACCGCATTGCGCGCACCGCCGGGCGGCAGGATCGCGCGCATTTCCTCGCGCGACGGCCCCGCCTCGATTGCCTCTCGCGCGCCCTCGATGGCGGCGCGCATGTGCGGCAGGTCGTCGCCCGTATAGTAAACTCCGGCCGCCTCGCCGCGCCCCCGGCACTTGCCGTCACTCAACTCGACCACCAGAACGTCGGCCGTCTCGAACAGATAGCCGGCGATACGGAACGGCTGCGCCAGCCGCAGCGTGTCGGCCGTGACCGACAGGCCGAGCCGGGCCATCAGTAATTCACCGTCATCGCGAGCAGGCCGAAGGTCGATGCGATGTACAGCACGATCAGTGTCGCCAGCAGCACCAGCACGCTCCACAGCTTGCGCGCCCAGCGCCGCCCGTCGCGCCAGGTCAGCCACGCATTCCACGCGGCGATCCCGACCGCGCCGACCAGGATGACGGCACCCGCGATCTGCAACAGCCACAGGACAATGTCCGCACCGGACGACAGCTTCGACAGGTCGTCGAACAGCATGATGACGAACGCCGCCCAGCTTGCGAACAGCAGCACCGCCAGCAACGCCATGATCCGGGTTGCGCGATAGGCCCTCAGCGCCGGTCCGCTCACCGCGATCGGGTTCCGGTAGCGCCGGCGCAGGAACCAGGTGGCGGGCCAATACAGAAATGTCAGCAGCAGCACCGCCAGGCTGGCGTACAGCGCCGGCTTCAGCCATCCCGCCGAGCGCGACGCGGGCACCCGGTCGAATACGATGAAAGGCGAGATGAGGTCGAAGCTCCAGCGCACGACCTTGCCGTCCACCAACTTTGCGGCCAGCCGGTCATGCCCGTTGCGCTCACGCCAGACAAAGGGCGCAATCTCGTCCCACTTCCGCATCGAGCCGTCCGGTCCGGTCAGCGACGGGATGACCAGCGCCCCCTTGTCATCGACGCTCACCTGCGTCTGCCCGAACAGGTTCAGGACATTGATGAAGTTCGATTCCGAGCGGCGACTACCGGTCCAGTAGCCGGCCATCATGCGCGCATGACCCGCCGCGGTTTTCGCGTCGATCCGCCCGTCGCGCCCCGTCGCGGGGAAGTAGCGGTCGGCGAAATCCTGAAACAGCTGCCCGCGCACGGCATGGGCGCCGCCTTCCCGACCGGCGCTGTTGAACGAGACGTACAGGCCGACGCGATCGGCCATGAACAGGTGCAGCGACGTGTGGAAGTTTTCCGTATCGCCCAGATGCGCGATCACTCCGCGGCCGTTGATGTTGGTTTCGAAGAACCCCAATTCCATCCGGTTGAGTGGGGGGATCAGCGAGGCGGGATCGACCCGATTGAGCGGGCTGTCGTGCATTGTCGCCGCCGTCGCGGGATCGAGGATGCCGCGTCCGTTTTCCAGATGCGCGATCATGAACTTCGCCATGTCCAGGCCGGAGGCGGACAGGGAGCCGGCCGGCGCGGGGACGACGATCTCAAACCCCTTGGCGGCCTCCGACGCGCGCGGATAACCCGTCGCCATCAGCGGGGCGAGCGCGGGCGGCAGCGGCTGGCGGAAGCTGGCCGTTCGCATGTCAAGCGGCGCGAAGATCCGCTGCTCCACATAGCGGTCGAACGGCACCCCGGACACCCGCTCGACGACATAGCCCGCCAGCGTCGTCGCCCAGTTTGAATAGGCCGGCGTGGTGCCCGCATCGAAGATGCGTCGCGGCACCCAGCGTTTCAGATACGGGCCGATCGGCTGAACGCTCTTAGGATCGTAGGTAATGAGGTCTTTTACCGCCTCCTCAAACCCGGCGGTGTGGGTCATGACCTGGCGCATCGTCACCGGCCTGCCGTTGCGGGGCGGGATGCGGAAATCGAGATAGGCGTTGATGTCGCGATCCAGGTCGATCCTGCCCGCCTGGACCTGCTGCATCACCGCCGTCCAGGTGACGAGCTTCGACACCGATCCTGGCCGGAACAGCGTCCGGGCGGGGTCAACGCGACGATGGCTGGCGAGGTCGGCATAGCCGTAGCCGCGCGCGGCGAGCACCTGTCCGTCACGGACCACCATCACCACCGCGCCGGCGATGTCGGCGCTGTGCAGCGCATAGGGCATGTAGCCGTCCAGCCAGGCGTCGAGGTCCCTCGCGGTGAGATCGTGGCGCGTGGCAGGCGCCGGCGGGGTCGGCGCCGCGAGCGAAGGGGTCGGGGTCAGTGGCGGTTTCGGCAGCGGTCCCTGCGCCATGGCGACGCTGCCGATCAGCGCCACCGCCATCGCGACCAGTTTCTTCAATAGCATCGCATCTGCCCCTCTTTGCCCCGTTGCCCGTTGCCGCACTCCGCGCGTCTCTTTATGCTTCCTGGATTACTCCGTTCGGGACAGTGTGATCCTGATCGGAAAACTCGTCAATGGCCTGCCGGCCGGGAGGATTTTCGTGTCGTCACCCCCGCCCACCCTCGGCACCCTGCTGCGCGGCCTGCGCGCGCGGGAAGGGTGGACCCTCAAGGAGATGAGCGCGAAAAGCGGCATCCCGGTATCCACCCTGTCGAAGATCGAGCATGACCGGCTGACGCTCAGCTACGACAAGCTCCAGCAGCTCGGGCAGCGACTGGGGATGCGGATGTCGGAACTATTCGCCGAGGGCGGCGAGGAAGCGGCCCAGCCCGTGACCGCGCGGCGCAGCCTCAGCGACATCTCGCGCTCGGTCAGGGTCGAGACGCCCAATTACGACTATTACTATCTTTGCACGGAGCTTCGGCGAAAGCGGATGGTGCCGGTGGTGACCAAGATCCGCGCGCGATCCACCAAGCAATTCGGTGATCTGGTCCGGC
>CAKTFL010000022.1 GCA_934555855.1 uncultured Sphingomonas sp.
GGAGGCGGGTATCGAACAGATCATCTTCGTCACCGGCCGCGGCAAGGGTGCGCTCGAAGACCATTTCGACATTTCCTACGAGCTTGAGGCGACGATGAAGGCGCGGGGCAAGAGCCTGACGCTGATCGACGGCATCCGCCAGAAGCCGGGCTCGCCGGTCTATGTCCGCCAGCAGGAGCCGCTGGGTCTGGGTCATGCCGTGTGGTGCGCGCGCGAGATCGTCGGTGACGAGCCCTTCGCCGTGCTGCTGCCCGACGAGCTGATGGTGGGCGGCTTTATGCGCCAGATGGTGGAAGCTTATGGCAAGGTCGGCGGCAACGTCATCGGCGCGCTGGAAGTGCCCGACAGCGAGACCGACAAATACGGCATCATCTCGCCGGGCGCGGTGGACGGCCGGCTGACCGAGGTGAAGGCCCTGGTCGAGAAGCCCAAGGGCAAGGCTCCGTCTAACCTGATGATCCCGGGCCGCTACATTCTCCAGCCCGAGGTGATGGGCATCCTGGAGCGTGGCGAAAAGGGCGCAGGCGGCGAGATCCAGCTGACCGACGCCATGGCCCAGCTGATCGGGCAGCAGCCCTTTCACGGCTTCACCTTCGACGGCGATCGCTACGATTGCGGCGACAAGGCGGGCTTCATCCAGGCAAACCTGGCACTGGCACTGGCGCGTGAGGATATCGGGCCGGCCGTGCGGGAGTTCGCGCGGGCGCAGCTCGGGGCGTAAAGACCGGGCGTCGCTCGCAGGCGGCGCCGTCCCGGACTTGTTCCGGGGTCTACCGTGGCATGACGATCAATGATTGGGCATGTGCGGCCCGATGCCGGAAATCCGGAATGATGCAAGGCGACCCGGCTGGTATGCCGCATACCGCCGGGTGACGCGACGGCGAGGTTAGACGCCGGGCCTCTCCGGCCCACAGGCGGGACAGGCGGGACAGGCAGGATCCTTGGGAACACGGATCGTGCGAAAGCGCCAGTCGAGCGCGTCGATGATGAGCAGGCGACCGGCGGGATCGGTGCCGAACGGGGCCAGGATGCGGATCGCTTCCAGCGCGGCGAGGCCGCCGAGGATGCCGGTCATCGGCCCGAGCACACCGTCCGTCGCGCAGGTTCCCTCCGCCTCGCCGGGCGTGCCGACCAGGCAGCGATAGCATGGCCTGTCCGGCTCCCAACCGCGATACACCGCCAGCTGCCCCTCGAATTGTCCGACCGCGGCGGAGACCAGCGGGATCCGGAGGGCCAGCGCTGCGTCGGCGACCACCAGCCGGGTCGCGAAATTGTCACACCCGTCGAGGACCAGGTCAGCTCCCGCGATCAGCGTGGCGACATTGTCCGGCTCGACCCGGATCGGGTGCGGCCGCACCTCGCAATGCGGGTTGATGGCGCGGGCGCGCTCGGCAGCGGCCTGAGCCTTTGATCGGCCCCGATCGGCTGTCGCGAAGATCGTCTGGCGTTGCAGGTTCGAGGGCTCGACCCGGTCGTCATCAATAATTTCGAGCTGGCCGATTCCCGCCGCAGCGAGATACTGGATCGCCGGTGAGCCGATGCCGCCCGCCCCGATCACGATTACGCGCCCCGCCTTCAGGCGCATCTGGCCCGCGCCGCCGACCTCCTTCAGGACGATGTGCCGGGCGTAGCGGTCGAGTTCGTCGTCGGAAAGGTTCACTTATGATCAGTCATGTCGAAAGGTCATCGGGTCCAGGTGAAAGTGACGCTGGCGCGATACCAACTCGCGTCGCCTTCACCCGGCTGGATATTTTCGCGCGCCGCCCGTGATACCAGCCCGGCCGTGTACTGCTCCACGGTCGGGCAGCCGATGGCACGCGGAACGGTCGTCCTGACCTGGCCTGCGGGGCCGACGAGCAGCGCGACGGTCACCTCGACCCGGCTCTCATGGCCCTCTTCCTGCGCCGTGGCGCAATGGCCCGCCTTGAACTCGTCCACGACGAAACGCGCCATTTCCGGATCATAGGCGGGAGGCACCTTCCAGCGCGGCACGGGCAGCTGTGACCAGTCCGCCGGCAGGGCCGGGACCGTGGCAGTCTGGGCGGTGGAAACCGTCGGCGTCGGCGGGGGTGAGGGCTGGGGCGCGGCCTGCACCGCCAGCAGGAGCGCCGCGACAATCATCGCCCGGTCGATCCGAAGCCGCCGAGGCCCCGAACGGTCTCATCGAGCCGGTCGACCTCCTCGATCGATGCAGGCTGAACCCGCGCAGGCACCAGTTGCGCGATCCGCTCGCCCCGCGCGACCGCAAAGGGATCGGCTCCGAGATTGACCAGGATCACCTTGATCTCCCCGCGATAGTCGCTGTCGATCGTGCCGGGCGTGTTGAGGCAGGTGATGCCGTATTTCAGCGCCAGGCCCGAACGCGGCCGGACCTGTACCTCATAGCCGTCCGGTATGGCGATGGCGAAGCCCGTTGCTACCGCGTACCGCTCGCCGGGCGCCAGCGTCACCTCCTCGGCCGCCACCACGTCCAGGCCCGCAGCCCCCGAGGTGGCGTAGGATGGCAGCGGCAGTCCCTCGCCATGCGCCAGGCGTTTCAGCGCGATGCGGACGGCGGTCATGCCTGAAGCTCCAGCTCGTCAGCGATGCGGGCAGCGATGCGCCGCGCAACCTCGTCCTTGGGCAAGGATGGCCAGTGCTCGACGCCGTCGTCGGTGAGAAGATGTATCATGTTCGTCGGGCCGCCCATCACATCGCCTGATACGTCATTGGCGACGATCCAGTCGACTCCCTTGCGAACCCGTTTGGCCGCGGCATGGTCGACCACCCGCTCCGTTTCCGCGGCAAAGCCGACCAGCAGGGCGGGGCGGCGCTGGCTGTTGGCGAGCGAGGCGAGGATGTCGGGATTCTCGACCAGCGCCAGGGCCGGGGTGCCCGCGCTCTTTTTCAGCTTCTGCCCCGCTGCCTCGACCCGCCAGTCGGCAACCGCCGCGACCAGCACGGCCGCATCGGCGGGAAGGGCCGACTCGACGGCCGCGGCCATCTCGCGCGCGGTTTCCACGTCGTGGCGGTCGACGCCGCGCGGCGTGGCAAGCCGGACAGGTCCGGCGACCAGAGTCACGCGCGCGCCGAGCGCGGCAAGAGCGCCGGCAATGGCGAACCCCTGTTGCCCGGAGGAACGGTTGGCGAGATAGCGGACCGGGTCGATCGGCTCGTGAGTCGGGCCCGCGGTGACCAGCACGTGACGGCCGGCGAGCCGGCGCGCGGTGGGAACAAGGCGGGCCTCGATCGCGTCGGCGATCGCCTGCGGCGCGGGCAGGCGGCCGGGGCCATACTCGCCACACGCCATCGCGCCCTCGTCGGGTTCCAACACCTCGATCCCGTCCGCGCGCAGCGCCGCGATATTGCGGACCGTCGCGGCGTGCTGCCACATCCGCACGTTCATGGCGGGCGCGACAAGTACCGGCTTGTCCGTCGCGAGCAGCAGCGTCGTGGCGAGGTCATCGGCAAGGCCGGCGGCCATGCGCGCGATCAGGTCGGCGGTGCCGGGAGCGACGACCACCAGGTCCGCCTCGCGGCTGAGCTGGATATGGCCCATCTCCGCCTCGTCCTTCAGGTCCCACAGGCTGGTATAGACCTTGTCCTCGCTTAGCGCGGCGAGGGTCATGGGCGTGACGAAATGGCTGCCGCCCTCCGTCAGGACACAGCGTACGGCGTGGCCGCGTCGCCGGAGCAGCCGGATCAGCTCGCACGCCTTATAGGCCGCGATGCCGCCGCTGATGATGAGCAGGACGCGCTTCATCGTACCACCCGTCGCACCGTGATGCGGCGCTTGTCCAGGGCGGCGGAGACGAGGTCCCGGATCGCGTCGGGCGCCAGCACCAGCCCCGGCAGTACCATCGGCGCGACCAGCAGTCCCCAATAGAAGGTGTCCGCGCGCCCGCATACCGACAACAGCGCCGCATAGGCGACCAGCACCGCCGCAACGCGCAGGGCGAAAGCGTCGCGCCACCCCGCCCAGCCGATCAGCGCCAGGCCGACCAGCGGCGCGGCCAGCGGCATCGGGAACAGGGTGAGCGCGGTCGACACGATCATCGTCCGGACGAAATAGCCGAAGCCGAGCAGCCCCGCCCAGCCCGGCGATGCGGGATCGAGCGGACGGACGACCTCCGCCACCGCTTGCGCGTGAAGCGCGACGACGACGGCAAAGACGCCCAGGCTCGCGATCCAGGCAAATGCTTCCCGCCGCTGACCCTCGACCAGGGCGAAAGACGCCATGATGACGACATACAGCGCGGCCGTCTCGCGGATCAGCATTGCCGCCAGCCCGAGCGCGACCGGCTCGACCCAGCGACCCGGACGGAGCAACGCGAGCGACAGCGCGATCAGCAGGCCCGCCCAGATCTCGTGAAACACCGCGAGCGACACCTGGGCATGGGCGATCAGCCCCCCGGCGGTGGTCAGCGCGACCGCGATGCGCGGCGGCACGCGCGGCACGGCGGCGGCGACACGCCCGAACCAGGCGATCAGCACAGCGGTGACCAGGAAGCCGAGCAGGCACGCGACCAGCCACCCGGGCAGGTGCGCCTCCACCACCGCCAGCGTTGGCAGGCGAAAGCTGACAAAGGGCTTGAGCGGGTAGTTACCGGCCCTCAGCGCCTCGGCGGCGACGTGGTAGTAGTTTCCGCCGTGCCGGATGCCGTCCACGATCTCGCCATACAGGGCGACGTCGGTCGTATCCGCGGCGCTGCCGCTCACGCCGGCGGTGCTGCCGATGGGAGCCGACAGGGCCGAGCAGCAGCCGAGCAGCAGGAACACGGCCAGCGCCAGCAGCGCGCGGGCCGGGCGGGTCGGCAGCGCGGCGAAGCGGCTCGGCGCGGCAAGCCAGAACGGGGCAAGCGGACGGCGCATCGGCGTCAGCGACCGGCCGTCATCCGAACACCGCCCAGCTGCCGGCGATGCTGACCAGCGCGGTCACAACCACAACGGCGGCGTAGCGCCAGCCGCCGCCGATCCGCACCACCTCGATCTCGCGAAGCGGCGGCGCGGGCGGTTCGCCGCCCGGTGCGGGATAGCGCGCCTCGATCCGGCGAACGAGTTCGGGCAGACGGGCGAGCGTACGCACGTCGGCGACCAGCCGGTCGGCGAGCGCAGCCTCCGGCCCCAGTTCGGAGCGGATCCATTCGCGCACGAACGGCGCGGCCGCGTCCCACAGGTTGATCTCCGGATCGAGGCCGGTCGCGACGCCCTCCACCATCACCATGGTCTTTTGCAGCAGCAGCAGGTGCGGCTGGGTCACCATGTCGAAATCGCGGGTGATGGCGAACAGCCCGTCCAGCATCATGCCGATCGACATGTCCTTGACCGGCAGGCCGCGCATCGGTTCTCCCACCGCTCGCAGGGCCGTGGCGAACTCGGCGACATTGTGGTGGGCGGGGACATAGCCCGCCTCAAAATGGATTTCCGCGACCCGGCGGTAATTGCCGGTGATCAGGCCGTACAGGATCTCGGCCAGCCAGACGCGCGCACGCCGGTCGATCCGGCCCATGATGCCGAAATCGATCGCGGCGATCCGATTGCCCGGCAGCGCAAACAGGTTTCCCTGGTGCATGTCGGCATGGAAAAAGCCCTCTGCGATCGCCTGACGCAGGAAAGCATGGACCAGCGTCCGCGCAAGGCGGGGCAGGTCGTAGCCTGCCGCGATCAACGCTGCGCGGTTGGACAGCTTGATGCCGTCGATCCACTCGATGGTCAGCACCTTGCCGGAGGTGCGGCTCCAGTCGATGGCAGGCACGACGAAGTCGGGCTCGGCCGTCATTGCCTCGGCAAGCTCGGAGGCGGAGGCCGCCTCGCGCATGAAGTTCAGCTCGCGCAGGGTCCAGCGGCGGAAATTCTCCACCGTGAGGCGCGGGCGCAGGCGCGCGGCCTCGCGGCTCATGCCTTCCAGCTGCGCGGCCGCCCATTGGTAAGTGTCGATCGCACGCTTGAAATCGTCCTCCACGCCGGGGCGCAGGACCTTCACCGCTACCTGACGCCCATCGGTGGTGACGGCGCGATGGACCTGGGCGATCGAGGCAGCGCCGACAGGCGTTTCCTCGATCCGCCGGAACAAGGTATCAGTCGTACGGCCGAGGCTCGCCTCGATCGCGGCGCGGATGGTCTCGAACGGGACCGCCGGCAGCTGGTCCTGAAGCCGGAGCAGGTCGTGCGCCGCGGCCTCGCCGACCAGATCGGGCCGGGTGGCAAGCGTCTGGCCCAGCTTGATCGCGGCCGGGCCGATCGCCTGGAACGCGTCGGCATAGCGTGGAGTCGCCGGCACCCGCGCGCCGAAGCGGGCGATCCGGGCCAGCCGGCGGACGGGCGTGGGCGTGTTCGGGTCGCCTTCCAGCCCCTTCAGCGCGCCGTGGCGGGCGAGGGTGCGTCCCCAGCGCAGCAGGCGCCAGACATGAACGGCAGGCGCGGTCACCGGGCGCTCCAACTCGCCAGAACAGCGGTCACTAGATCTTCCAGCCCGAATGGATCGCGACCAGGCCGCCCATGATAGGCTCCACCCGGGTGTTCACGAACCCTGCCTCGCGGATCATGCTCTCAAAGGCCGGCATGTCGGGGAAGCGGCGGATCGACTCGATCAGGTAGCGGTAGCTGTCGGCATCGCCGGCGAGCAGTTGCCCGACTCTGGGCACGAGCTTGTGCGAATAGGTGTCGTACACTTCCGCGAAGCCCGGCCATTGCGTGGTCGAGAACTCCAGGCAGAAGAACCGCCCGCCGCGGCGCAGGACGCGGTGCGCCTCCCGCAGCGCCTTGGGAATGTCCGTCACGTTCCGGATGCCGAACGCGATGGTGTAGGCGTCGAAGAAGCGGTCGGGGAAGGTGAGCGTTTCCGCGTTCGCCTCCGACCAGACCAAGCCGTCGATCCCGCGGTTTCGGGCGCGGCCCATGCCGACCTCCAGCATGGCGGGGTTGATGTCGGCCACGGTGACCGACGCACCTGACCGGGCGAGGCGGAAGGCGATGTCGCCGGTGCCGCCCGCCATGTCGAGGACCTGCTCTCCGCTGCGGGGTTTCACCCGCCGTACGAAGCGGTCCTTCCACAGCCGGTGCATCCCGCCGGACATGGCGTCGTTCATCAGGTCGTAGCGTGAGGCGACTGAGGTGAAGACGCCGCCCACCCGGCGGGTCTTTTCCTCGGGGGGGACGTCCTCATAGCCGAAGGAAACGGTGTCGGTCATGGCGCTGCCCTAGCCGCCGCTTGTGGCGGGGGCAAACGCAACGTAGCCGCCGCTTGTGGCGGGGGCAAACGCAACCTAGCTCCATGGCGTGCCCGAACTCCCCGAAGTCGAAACCACCGTGCGCGGCCTTGCTCCGGTCCTTGCCGGCCAGATGCTGACCCTTGTCGAACCGCGCCGGGCGGAGCTTCGCAAGGCGATCCCGGTCGACCTGCGCCAGCGAATGACGGGAGCGGTCGTCACGAGTCTTGGTCGGCGGGCCAAATACGGGCTGATCGACACCAATCGCGGCGACACCATGATCTTTCACCTGGGCATGTCGGGCCGGTGGCGAGTGGATCCGGGCGAGGTGCTGGCGCACGACCATCTGCTGTTCGAAACGGGGCAGGGGCGGCGGCTGGCGCTCAACGACCCTCGCCGGTTCGGCTTTATCGACCTGGTGCGGACGGACGACCTTGCCGCCTACTCGCCTTTTGTGGCCATGGGGCCCGAGCCGCTGGGCGATGCGTTCGACGGCGCCTATCTCGGCCGGGTGCTGGATGGGCGCGCGGCGCCGATAAAGGCGATGCTGCTGGATCAGCGGATCGTGGCGGGGCTGGGCAACATCTACGTCTGTGAGGCGCTGCACATGGCGCGAATCGCGCCGTCGCGCGCCGCCGGACAGATTGCCCGCGGGCGGCTGGACGGGCTGGTCGAGGCGGTGAAGCAGGTACTGCTCGCCGCGATCGAGGCAGGGGGATCAAGCCTGCGCGATTATGTCCGGCCTGACGGCGAACTTGGTTATTTCTCAAAGCAATGGCGCGTCTATGGCCGCGAGGGCGAGCCGTGCGGGTGCGGCGGTCCGGTCAGCCGCCGGGTGGAGGCCGGGCGGTCCACTTTCTGGTGTCCCGCCTGTCAGCGCGGTTGACCTGAAGGGCGGCAATCGGTAGGGGCGGCAGCTTCATGAGGGTGCGGGCCATTCCTGCGCTCCGCATCTTATCGGGATCAGAGGCAAGAATGGCGAACACGCCGCAAGCGAAGAAGCGCATCCGTCGCAACCAGGCCCGTGCCGCCATCAACGGTGCTCGCACCAGCCGTATTCGCACCTTCGTCAAGAAGGTCGAGGCTGCTCTTGCCGCTGGTGACAAGACCGCCGCGACCACCGCACTCGCCGAGGCACAGCCGGAAATGGCTCGCGGCGTCGCCAAGGGCGTTCTGCACAAGAACACCGCCAGCCGGAAGTTCAGCCGTCTGACCAAGCGGGTTGCTGCGCTCGCCTGATTCACGATCCTTACCGTTCGTAGAAGCCCGTCGGCACTTGCCGGCGGGCTTTTTTCATGTCCGCGGCAGACCGGCGGAAACAGGATCGAAAAGGCAGGACTTGCCGCGATTCGCATCTCGCGGTTCCCGAGTCTCTGCAGCAGAAACCTATGGAAAATCCCGCGATCTCAGAGGCTTGTTAAATAGTTGAACGCAATTCCGGGGCTGCGGCGAGTCAAGCCGCTTTATTTCAGAATTGCGTCCGCCAGCGGCCTTGATCGACTCAGGCCAGGGTTCATAATCAGCCTCCGCAGCCGCCATCCGGCGCTGCGTTCGATCACAGCTGAACATGCCGCGCGGTTCGGGGGCGAACCGCTTGGGGGGATGTTTTTGTGTCATGACCATCCCCTGCGGAACAGGTGTTCCGCGGGAACAGGAGAGCTTTGTGTGAATAAAGGGCCGGCCAAATTGCAGGGAAGCGACGCGCAACGGGCCTGGGCTCTGGTGCGTGCATCCCTGCGCGAGTCGGCCGGCGCGCGCCTGTTCGACCAATGGTTGAAGCCGATGGAGCTGATCGACGATGGCGATCGGGAAGGTATCCGTCTCGCGCTGCCCTCGCCATTCATGACCAACTGGGTTCGCAACCATTATCAGGACCGGCTGGTGCTGGAGTTCCGCCAGGCGCTGCCCGGCGTCCGCAGCGTGTCGATCGAGACCTGCGCGCCCGGCCCCGTGCTGAACGTGATGAGCGCGGATCCGGCCGACGCCACGCCGAGCACCGAACCCGCCGCCGCTGAGGTCCAGCCGGAGCCGATGGACATCGCTGCGCCGGCAATGGCGGACGCGCCGGCCGTGCCGGTCGCCCTGGCAGAGCGTCCCGCGCTCGATCCCCGCTACACCTTCGCCCGATTTGTGGTGGACCCGTCAAACCGCGTCGCCTTCAACGCCGCCAGGCTGATGGCGGAGAACGGCCCGGCGCGGTTCAGTCCGCTGTTCCTTCACGCGGGCACGGGGCAGGGCAAGACCCATCTGATGCACGCGATCGCCCATGCCTATCTGGAGGTCCGGCCGGACGCCAAGGTGCTGTGCATGTCGGCCGAGCGCTTCATGTTTGACTTCGTCGCGGCGATGCGCGCGCGCGACACCTTCGCCTTCAAGATGCGGCTGCGCTCGGCGGATCTGCTGCTCATCGACGATCTTCAGTTCATCGCCGGCAAGGACGCGACCCAGGAGGAGTTCTTCCATACGGTCAACGAGATCATGGGGGCAGGCAAGCGGCTGGTGATCACCGCCGACCGCTCTCCCCAGGCGCTGGAGGGTGTCGAGGCGCGCATCGTGTCGCGGCTCGGCGCCGGGCTGGTCGCGGACATCAAGGCGCCGGGAATCGAGCTCAGGCGCGCGATCCTGACCGCCAAGCTGTCCGAACTGCCCGAGGTGAGCGTGCCCGCCGATGTGTTGGACATGCTGGCGAGCCGCATTCACACCAACATCCGCGAGCTTGAGGGCGCGCTGAACCGCGTCGTCGCCTATGCCCAGCTGACCGGCGAGCGCATCGACCTGTCCTTTGCGACTCAGACGCTAGGCGACGTGCTGAGGGGCGCGCAGAGGCGGGTTACAATCGACGAGATTCAGAAGCTGGTCAGCCAGCATTTCGAGTTGAAGCCGCTCGACCTCGTTTCCGCACGTCGATCGCGCAATGTCGCGCGGCCGCGTCAGATCGCCATGTACCTGGCCAAGCGGCTGACCACCCGCTCGCTGCCCGAAATCGGACGCAAGTTCGGCGGGCGCGATCACTCCACGGTGATCCACGCGGTCCGCAAGGTCGAGGAGTTGCGCGAGACCGATCGTGAGATCGACGCCGCCGTCCGGGTGCTGCTGCGCGACCTGGAGGCCTGATCGGCCGTCCGGTTGCCGGGGCGGCGACAGCGCAGACTGTGTCTTACGCTTTTTGCAATCGCCCCGGCTCAGATTGCATTTGCGACAATTACGATCCGGCAACACATGTCATGCAAGTGCTGCACCGCAGCATTGCCATGGAGGTTCACGTGTTCAGTCTGATTTCATTTATCCTGTCCGCCCGGAAGCTGGCGACGACGGCCAACTAAGCTGCTTATGGCACCTCCCTCCGGAGGTGCCCCGGCACCAGAGTGCCGCATCAACACACTCGGTCATGAGCAGGTCGAGCATCTTCCCTGCCGAGATGACGGATCAGGTCCGACGATCAAGTACGGCCCCGTCCTGTTCTGATGGAACGTCGCTCCCGCATCTGCGGGAGCTGGTCCTTACGGCAACACGACCGACTTAAAGCAGGATTACTTCAGCGCGAACGCCCCCCGGTTCGCCCGAGGAGAGGCTGAGCAAGTCGAAGGCTGTTGTCTTCAAGACGGCAGTTCGACAAGCTCAATGCCTCCTCGGCACGGCCGGGTCAGTGTAACAGTCATTGCACTCTATATCTGAAGGCCGATCGCCTGCTGCGCTGCGGCGAGGGTCGGGGCCGCCAGCCTGCGCGCCCTTTCCGCGCCGGCCCGCAGCGTCGCCGCCACGGCTTCGCGATCATTCAGCAGCTCGGCGAGCTTTGTCCGGATCGGCGACAGCGTCGCGATAGTCAGGTCGGCCAGCGCGGGCTTGAACACGCCGAATCCCTTGCCCGCGAACTCGGCCAGCACCTCCGGCGGCGCGCGGTCGGCCAATGCGGCGTAGATGGTGACGAGGTTCTTCGCCTCCGGCCGGCCATCCAGTGCGTCCATGGCGTCCGGCAGCGGCTCGGGATCGGTCTTCGCCCGCTTCAGCTTCTGGGCGATGGCGTCATCGTCATCGATCAGGTTGATCCGCGATGCGTCGGACGGGTCGGACTTTGACATTTTCGCCGTGCCGTCGCGCAGGCTCATCACCCGCGGCGCTTCCTTGGAGATATAGGGCTCCGGGAGGGTGAACAGCTCCACGCCGAAATCGGTGTTGAACTTGGTCGCGATATCGCGGGCAAGCTCCAGATGCTGTTTCTGGTCGTCGCCGACCGGCACGTGCGTCGCCTGATAGGCGAGTACGTCGGCCGCCTGGAGGACGGGATAGGTGAACAGGCCGACCGACTGACCCTCGCGGTTCTTGCCGGCCTTGTCCTTCCACTGCGTCATGCGGTTCAGCCAGCCGATGCGCGCGGTGCCGCCGAGCAGCCAGGCGAGCTCCGAATGGGCGGGCACTCGCGCTTGGTTGAACAG
>CAKTFL010000023.1 GCA_934555855.1 uncultured Sphingomonas sp.
TATTCATGCTGCGACGCCTTTTGGCGAACCAGCCGTGGAAATCCAAGCGCGTTGTGGCTAGCAGGCTCGTCATGGCAGACGATAACGCTTCCGCTCCCCACGCCTCCGGTTCGTACACCTATGCCGGCGCGGGCGTTTCCATCGCCGCGGGCAACGCACTGGTCCGCGCCATCGCGCCGCTCGCCCGCGCGACGCGGCGGCCGGGCGCGGACGCGGATCTGGGTGGGTTCGGCGGTATTTTCGATCCAAAGGCGGCAGGCTTCGTAGATCCGCTTCTCGTCGCTGCGAACGACGGAGTCGGCACCAAGCTGAAACTCGCGATCGAGTGGGACCGGCACGAAGGTGTTGGCATCGACCTGGTCGCAATGTGCGTCAACGACCTGATCGTTCAGGGCGCCGAGCCACTGTTCTTCCTTGACTATTTTGCGACGGGCAAGCTCGCCAACGCCGTCGCCGAACGCGTGATCGCCTCCATTGCGGAGGGGTGCCGCCAGGCAGGATGCGCGTTGATTGGCGGCGAAACGGCCGAGATGCCCGGCATGTATGCCGAAGGCGATTACGACCTGGCCGGCTTCTGCGTCGGTGCGGTTGAGCGCGACCAGCTTCTTACCGGCGGGACGATCGCGGCCGGCGACGTGATCCTCGGCCTCGCCTCGTCCGGTGTTCATTCCAACGGTTTCTCGCTGGTGCGCCGACTCGCGGCGGACAAGGGGTGGAAGCTCGACCGGCCCGCCCTGTTCGATCAGGACCGACTGCTGATCGATCACCTGATGGCGCCGACCCGCATCTATGTCGCGAGTCTGCTGCCGCTGCTGCGTGAGGCGCGGATCAAGGGCCTGGCGCACATCACCGGCGGCGGGATTTTGGAGAATATCCCGCGTGTTCTGCCACGCGACGCTCATGCCGTGATCGACGCCGATGCCTGGGACCTGCCGCGCCTGATGGCCTTTCTCCAGGCGCAGGGCGGCATCGAGCCGGCGGAGATGGCCCGCACCTTCAACACCGGCATAGGCATGGCGCTGATTGTGTCGGCCGACGAGGCCGATGGCGTCGCGCAAGCGCTCCAAGACGCCGGGGAAACGGTGCACCGGATCGGCGTTGTTGAAGCCGGGTCGCGCGGCTGCACGGTCAGCGGCGGCGCCGGGACCTGGAGCGCGCGGGCGCCCTGGACCGCCACTCATCATGGCTGAGACGAGGAAGGTCGGAGTCGGCATCCTCCTGTCCGGACGCGGATCGAACATGATGGCGCTGGTCGATGCCGCTCGCGATCCCGGTTGCCCCTATCATGTCGTGCTGGTCGCGAGCGACAAGCCGGACGCGGCCGGGCTCGCCTGGGCGGCAGAGACGGGGATCGCGACATTCGCCCTCAGCCCGCGCGGGATCGGCAAGCCCGCCTACGAGGCCGCGCTGGATCAGGCATTGCGGCAGGCGGGCGTGGAGGTGATCGCGCTTGCCGGCTATATGCGGCTGCTGTCCGACGCGTTCGTGGAACGTTGGCGCGGGCGGGTGGTCAATATCCACCCCTCGCTACTGCCCAAATACAAGGGGCTCGACACCCATGCGCGCGCGATCGATGCGGGCGACATGATCGGCGGCTGCTCGGTTCACGTCGTGACGGAGGAGCTCGACGGGGGCGAGTTGCTGGGTCAGGCAGAGGTGCAGATCTTTGCCGGCGACACGCCCGACAGCCTTGCGACTCGTGTGCTGGCGGCCGAACATGGGCTCTACCCTCGCGTTCTGGCGGAGTTTACCAAGGCTATGGCCCATCACCCTGCGCTTTCCCGATTGCGCGAGATAATCCGGGTCCTGCCTGGCGTCGAGGAGCGGGAGAGTCATGGTCAGCCCACTTTCTTCGTCGGCGGCAAGCAGTTCGCGCAGTTTCGCGATGACCATCATGGCGACGGCCACACGGCCGTATGCGTCCGCACCTCCGGCAGCGACGAACAGGACATGCTGATCGAGGCCGCGCCGGACACGTATAGCCGCCCGGCCTATCTGGGCTCGTCCGGCTGGGTTGCCGTCGACCTCGGTGGAGAGGCGGACTGGACGCTGGTCGAGGACCGTGTGACCCGCAGCTGGGAACTCGCCGCCCCCGCCGCCCTGCTCGAAGCAGGTGGGCGATGAGCGAGACGCCCGACCAAGCGCGCACACGCCGCCGCTGGATCACGCTGGCCGAACTGGTCGCCGTGATGGGCGTGGTCGTCGCAGCGCTCGGTTTCTGGAACAGCTGGTCGGAGCGGCGCGACGAACGCGCCGACAAGGTCGCGGCAGCCGCAACGGAGGCACGGGGCAAGGCCCGCATCGACCTGATCGCGACGGCAGAGGACGGCGGCCGGCGTTTGCTGCTCCGAGACGACAGCGATCGTGATATCCAGAGCGTCACCATCGCCTTTCCGAAGGCGCTGGGTGCGCCGCGGCAGGAGCCGGTCGCCGATCCGGTCATCTCCGCGGCCGGGATCGAGGCTCCCCTGCTCAGGCTGACCGATGGCGGTCCCGATGAACGTGAAGGGCGACTGCCGGTACTGGTCACCACCCGCTGGCTGGACGGTGACGTATCGCGCAGCGTGACCGACACCTATGACCTGATCTGGAAGACCGAAGGGCGGGTGCTGCGCGGCCGCGTCCTGAAGCTGGAAGGATTGCGGTCGCGGCAGCGGGGAGGCAGCCAGGCGGCGTTGGACAAGCTCTGGAAAACCCCCTGACAGGGGCTGAGCGGAGAACCGCGTCTACAACTCCCGCGCGTAGATAGCATCGTCAAACCAGCTGCTGCCGACCAGAAACTTTCGCTCGCCAGCGACCATAAATCCCTGCTTTTCGTAAAAGGCCCGAGCGCGATGGTTGCGGGCGAATACCCCCAGCAATAGTCGCCGCTTGGTCATTCCCCTCGCATCCTCGACAGCCCGAGCCATCAGCGCCGGGCCAAGTCCCGTGCCATGCAGGTGGGACAGCGTGTAGATGCGGCGCAGTTCGATATCGGCCCGAGAGGTCGGGATCGGAAGGTCGGGGGAGACGAGTACGGTATAGCCGAGCGGCGCCCCTTCCGGATGTTCGGCGAGCGTGACGACCGTGTCCGGTGTCGCCGCCCAGGCAGCGAACGTCTCAACCGAACATTTGCGCCCGACATGAGCGACGATGTCTGCGCCGCTCATGATCCCGGCAAACGCCTGTAGGAACGTGGCCCCGGCAACCAGCGCGGCCGCGGGAGCGTCATCAACCGTCGCCCGCCGCAGCCGCCAGTCCGCCACGATCAGCCGACAAGCTCTTCAGGCTTGAAGAAATAGGCGATCTCGATCGCGGCGTTCTCGTCCGAATCCGACCCGTGAACTGAGTTCGCCTCGATCGATTCGGCCAATTCCTTGCGGATGGTGCCCGGCTCGGCGTTGGCGGGGTTGGTGGCGCCCATGATGTCGCGGTTGCACTTCACGGCGTCCTCGCCCTCGAGCACCTGCACGACCACCGGGCCGGAGATCATGAAGGTGACCAGGTCGTTGAAGAACGGCCGCTCCTTGTGGACCGCGTAGAAGCCCTCGGCCTGCTCCTGCGTCATCTGGATGCGCTTGGACGCGACAACGCGCAGCCCCGCCTCCTCCAGCATCTTGGTGACCGCGCCGGTCAGGTTGCGGCGCGTCGCGTCGGGCTTGATGATCGAAAAGGTACGGTTCGCGGCCATGACGGTCACGGGCTCCTGTAAAGAATGGCGGAAAGTGGCCGCGCTCTAGGCGGGGGTGTGGTCCGATGCAAGCAGCCGCTCAGGCCGCCTGTTCCCACCGTCCCGCATCGTTCTGCTTCCAATAGCGCCGTTCGACGCCCTCACGCGACGCCAGTCCCTTCCATGCTTCCCGAGCAGCCCCGATCGCCTCCTCGTCAAAGAAATGGAACGCCCGGTCGAAGCGAAGCGCCTCCTCTCGCCACCGGCCATCGACCAGCGCGACATGGCGGGCGCCGTTGGCCGCATCGATCTCGGGCGCGATCAGTACCGGCTGTGCCGCATCGTCGCCGCTGCCGGCCTGCCCGTGCGGCAGGAAGCTGTCGGGCTGGTAGCTCCACAGCAGCCGGTCAAGGCCCGCCCGCTGCTCCATGTCGCCGGACACGACCAGCAGCCGTGCACCGCTCGCTACCACCTTTTCGGCAATCTGCGGCAGCGCGCGGCCAAGCGGGGTGACGGTCAGATGATAGAAGTCAACCTGCATTCCCCGCCCCTTCGTCTAACGCTCGAACGCGTCTGCGACGAAGCGGTCGAGGACGCGCACGCCATAGCCGGTCGCACCCTTGTCATGATGAATGCCGGGCTTGTCCGACCAGACCATGCCGGCGATGTCGAGATGCGCCCAGCGGACGCCATCCTCGACGTACCGCTGGATGAACTGCGCGGCGGTAATGGAGCCTGCGCCCTTGCCGCCGATGTTCTTCATGTCGGCGATGGGGGAGTCGATCATCTTGTCGTAGGTCGCCGACAGCGGGAACCGCCACAGCTTGTCCTCGGTCGCCAGACCGGCGGCGAGCAGCTGACCCGCAAGGTCGTCGTCATTGGCGAACAGCCCGCCAAATTCGTTGCCCAGGCTGACGATCATCGCGCCCGTCAACGTTGCAAGGTCGACCACGGTCTTCACGCGATGGGTGCGCTGCACCCAGGTGATCGCATCGGCAAGCACCAGCCGCCCTTCGGCGTCGGTATTGAGCACCTCGATCGTCTGGCCGGACATGGAGGTCAGCACGTCGCCCGGCCGGGTCGCATTGCCGTCGGGCATGTTCTCGACCAGCCCCATGACGCCGATCACGTTCGCCCTGGCCTTGCGGAGGGCCAGCGCCTTCATCGCGCCGGCGACGGCACCGGCCCCGCCCATGTCCCACTTCATGTCCTCCATGCCGGCGCCCGGCTTGATGGAGATGCCGCCCGTGTCGAAGGTCACGCCCTTGCCGACCAGCGCGAGGGCCGTATCGCCCTCGCCTGCCCCGTTCCATTTGAGGGCGAGCAGCCGTGCTTCTTTGGCGGATCCCTGGCTGACGCCAAGCAGCGCGCCCATGCCGAGGTCGCGCATCGCCGCCTCGTCAAGCACGGTGATCTCAAGGCCGAGTCCCTCGACGCTCCGGCTGACTCGTTCGACGAAGGTTTCGGGGTACAGGATGTTCGGTGGAAGGGTGACCAGCGTCCGGGTCAGCTCCATGCCCTGCGTAACCGCCGAATGCGACGCCCAGACGTCCGCGATACCTTCCGGCGCGCCCGCAATGGCGAGGCGCGTCAGGGTCGGCTTTGCCGTTTCGGGCAGCTTGGTGCGATACTCATCGAAACGCCAGGCGCGCTGCGCCGCGGTAGCAGCGAACCGGGCGACCGCCTTTGTGCTCGGCGTATCGGGGTAGACCGACAGATCAACGACGAGCTCGGTAGCACCGGAGGTCAGGAAGCGGGCGACCAGCGTTCCGCCCGCCTTGGCCCAGCCCTCCTCGTCGGCCCCGCCAATGCCGAGCAGAACCAGCTGGCGGGCGGGCTCGCCTGGCAGGAACAGCTCGGCGATCGCTCCAGCCTCACCCTCGAAGCGAGCTGAGCGGGCAGCGGCTGCGGCAAGCGCCCGGCCCCCCGCATCAATGCCCTGCCATGCCATTCGCGCCAGCCCATCCTTGGCCACGGGAAAAACCAGCACTTCGGCACTATCGGCGCTGGCAATGAAGTCGATCTGCATGGCGAAGGCCTTAAACTGACATGGAAAGATCCATGCTCTAGGCGCAGCCCAGCCATGGGGTAAAGCGCCGCGTTGCGCCGAACGGTCCATGGTGCGATAGGCCCATGTTCGGTGCCGGTCAGGGCGCACCGTTCGGACCATGACAAGGGTGAGACCACAGGCTCGTGCTGCGTTGCAATCTGCTGGCGGGCTGCTGCCTTCCGTTCGCCCTGTCCTGGGGTCCGCCTGCGTTCGCTCAGGATCTGACGGATCGTCCTGCATCCTCATATGCGGTGCCGACGCCTGCTTCGCCTGCCCCGCAGCCAGCGCGGGATGGCGCCGAGCAGATCCAGTTCAGCGCCGACACGCTGGAATATGATACCAGTGCGGATATCGTCACCGCGACCGGGGAAGTGCGCCTCATCCGGCAAAGCGATCGGCTGCGTGCGGACAAGGTGGTCTGGAACCGCAAGACCGGCCGCGTGGTCGCGACGGGGAACATCGCCGTCCGCAATCCGCAGGGCGATACGGCTTACGGCGATGCGATCGAGCTTACGGACTCGCTGAAGGACGGCGTCGTCGACAACATGCTGGTTGTGCTCAACCGCGGCGGGCGACTCGCGGCGGAGCGCGGCACGCGTGAGCCCGACGGAACCATAGACCTGCAACGGGCTGCCTATACCCCCTGCGCGGTCGCGACGAGCGAGGGCTGTCCAAAGGAGCCCTCCTGGAAGATCACGGCCATTCGGGTGACCTACCGCCCCGATCGCAGCCGGGTCTATTATGCCGGCGGCCGGCTGGACCTTTTCGGCTTGCCGACCATCCCGTTGCCCCGCTTCTCCCATCCGATCGGCGGCGGGACCGACAGCGGCCTGCTGACGCCCGACATCCGCTATGACCGGGTCAACGGGGTGGAGGTCGCCACCCCCTATTACTTCAGCTTCGGTCCGAACCGGGGTCTGACGGTCACGCCGCACATCTATTCCAGCGTGCTGCCCATGCTTCAGGTCGATTATGCGGATCTGTCGCAACTCGGCGCCTACCGCCTGGCGGCCTATGGCACGGTCAGCCGCCGCAGCGACGACCTGAGCTCCTCGCTGTCACCGCTCAGCACCGAACGCGCGTTCCGCGGCTATCTGGACGGGATCGGACGATTTCAGCTGGACCCGAACTGGAGCATTTCGGGTTCGCTCCGGCTTGCGACCGATCGCACTTTCCTGCGACGCTACGATATCTCCCGCGACGACCGGCTGCGCTCGACCGTCAGTCTCGAGCGGATCGGCATCAACAGCTACTTCGCGCTGACCGGATGGGCGGTGCAGACCTTGCGGTTGAACGATCGTCAGGGCTTGCAGCCGGTGGCTCTTCCCGAACTCGATTACCGGCTGCGCTTCGACGACCCGCTGCTCGGCGGGCGCGTGACGGCCCAAGTCAACTCGCTGGCGGTCGGCCGCTCGGCGGGTCAGGACACGCAGCGAGCCTTTGCCAGCCTGCGCTGGGATCTGCGTCGCCTGACGAACTGGGGGCAGGAGGTGACCTTCACCGCCTATTCTCGCGGGGATATCTACAACGCCGACGACCTTCTCACGAGTCCAGCCCTCTATCGCGGCACTGACGGGTTCCAGGGGCGTGCGATCGGCGCGCTGGCGGTGGACGTCCGCTGGCCGTTCGTGGGCAGCTTCCTGAGTGGCACGCAACGCCTGACCCCGCGTTTTCAGATCGTCGCCGCGCCCAGGATCCGCAATCTGGCCATCCCGAATGAGGATGCCCGCGCCGTGGATCTGGAGGACTCGAACCTTTTCGCCCTGAACCGCTTTCCTGGCTACGATCGGTTCGAGGACTCGACCCGCGCGACCTATGGCTTGGAATGGGCGCTCGACCTGCCCGGCCTGACCGTGGATGCGGTGGTGGGCCAGAGTTACCGGCTGGATACCCGCCCGACGATCCTGTATGACGGCACCGGCTTGTCCGATCGCTTCTCGGACATTGTCGGGCGAACCGAGATCCGCTTTCGCGACCTGGTGTCGATCACGCACCGTTACCGGCTCGACAAGGACGGGTTTGCCGTCCGTCGCAATGAGGTCGATGCGACACTCGGTTCTCGCAGCACCTATGTCCTGGTCGGATATCTGCGCCTGGACCGCAACATTCAGCCGGCACTGGAGGATCTGCGCGACCGGGAGGAAGCGCGCGTGGGGGGACGCGTGCAGTTCGCCCGCTTCTGGTCGGCATTCGGGTCGGCGGTGGTGGACCTGACCAATCGCCGGGAAGATGCGCTGTCGCTAGCGGATGGCTTCGACCCGATCCGTCATCGATTGGGCGTCCAATATCAGGACGACTGCTTGCGCTTGGGGCTGACCTGGCGACGCACCTACAACAACACGGGCGATGCGCGCCGCGGCAACAGCTTCCTGTTGACGCTGGCTTTCACCAATCTCGGCCGCTAAGCCCGGGTTCAGCTATTATGCGGCAAGGCGCGCCCGAAGCGCGACATGGTTCCGCGCTCATGAGGTTGGAACGAGCAGTGACATACAGTTTCGTACGTGCGGCGGTCGGGCTCGCGGCGACGGCCGCGCTGACCGCCTCGGCGCTGGGCCAGACCGTCAATGACCAGTCGGTACCCGAGACCAACCTGAACCTGCCCCAGAACCTCCAGGTGTTCGGCAAGGTCGACCCGAATGTCCGCAAGGCGACGGCGATTGTCAACGACACCGTCATCACGGGCACCGATGTGGACCAGCGCGCCGCATTGATTCTGCTCGCCAATGACGGTGAGGTGCCGGGCGGCGACATGAACGCGCTCAAGCTGCAGGTGCTGCGTCAGCTGATCGACGAGACGCTGCAGATCCAGGAGGCGAAGACCGCCGATATCACCATCACGGCCGACGAGATCAGCCAAAGCTTTAACGGCGTCGCCTCTCGCTTCAAGCAGTCGCCGGCCGATTTCGGCGCTTTCCTCCGCAAGGGCAACAGCTCCGAACGGTCGCTGAAGCGCCAGATCGAGGGCGGGCTTGCCTGGCAGCGTTACTTGCGCCGTCGCGTCGAACCGTTCGTCAATGTCGGCGATGAGGAAGTGCAGGCGATCCTGGACCGGCTTCAGCAATCGCAGGGTGTCGAGGAATTCGCGGTCAAGGAGATCTATCTTTCAGCGACCCCTGCCACCCAGCCGCAGGTGACCGGCACCATGCGGCAGATCGTCGCCGAAATGCAGAAGGGCGAGCGGCCCTTCGAGGCCTTTGCCCGGCAGATGTCGCAGGCGACCACGGCCGGCGTCGGCGGCGACCTCGGCTGGGTGCGCGTATCTCAGCTGCCCGATACCATGGCAGGCGCGCTGGCGCAGATGCAGGTCGGCCAGGTGGCAGGCCCGGTTGAGGTGCCCGGCGGTTTCTCGCTGCTGTACCTGACCGACAAGCGCCGTGTCGGCGCCGCCGACCCGCGTGATGCCCGGCTCAGCCTGAAGCAGATGACCATCCGCTTCCCCAATGGCACCACACCCGCGGAGGCATCGGCGCGTACCGCTGTTTTCGCCAAGTCGATCCAGTCCCTTCGCGGCTGCGGCAGCGTCGAGAAGATTGCGGCCGGCATCAACGCCGACGTGGTGGACAATGACACGATCCGCATTCGCGACCTTCCGCCACAGCTTCAGGAGATCATGCTGAAGCTTCAGGTCGGCGAGGCGACGCCGCCTTTCGGCTCTCCCGAGCAGGGCGTGCGGACGCTGGTGGTGTGCGGGCGTGACGACGCCCGGGCAGCGGCACTCCCCCGCCCCGACCAGGTGCAAAGCCAGCTGGAGCAGCAGCGGGTAAACCTGCGCGCCGATCAGAAGCTTCGCGACCTGCGCCGCGATGCGGTGATCGAGTATCGCTGAGGAAGGTCGCAAGATGGCTGCGCCGCTCGCAATCTCGATGGGCGATCCGGCGGGGATCGGACCGGAAATCATTGCCAAGGCGTGGCAGCGCCGCGGGGAGCGCACCCTGCCTCCGTTCGTCGCGATCGGCGACGCCCGTGCCATCGCCCGCGTCTGGGAAGGTCCCGTGCGGATCGTTGAGCGGATCGACGACGTGGCGGACGCGTTCGACTCTGCCCTACCGGTGCTTCGGGTCGAGGATGCGGGCGATATCGTGCCCGGTGTTCCCGACATCGAGGGCGCACGCTGCGCGCTTTATGCGCTGGAGCTTGCCGCCGGTCTCGCTCGGTCGGGTGCCGTGTCCGCGCTGGTCACCGGGCCGGTGTCCAAGGCGCAGCTTTACGCGGTCGGCTTTGCTCATCCGGGCCAGACCGAGTTCGTGGCCGAGCGGTGCGGCGTCGCGGCCGAGAACGCAGCGATGATGCTCGCCGGCCCGTCGCTACGCGTCGTGCCGATCACCACCCATGTACCGCTCTCGCAGGTGTCCTCCCTCCTGACGGTGGACCTGATCCTGGCCAAGGGGCGCGCCACGGCGCGCGGGCTGGCGCGCAATTTCGGTATTCAGGCGCCCCGGCTCGCCTTTGCCGGGGTTAACCCCCATGCCGGAGAGGGCGGCGCGCTTGGGCGGGAGGAGATCGAGGTGATCGAGCCCGCGATAGCGCTGCTGCGCGCGGAAGGGATCGACGCTATCGGCCCATTGGCGGCTGACACGCTGTTCCATGCCCGCGCGCGAAAGGAATATGACGCGGTGCTCTGCCCCTATCACGATCAGGCGCTGGTGCCGCTCAAGACGCTGCACTTCGACGAGGGCGTGAACATTACCCTGGGGCTGCCGATCGTTCGGACATCGCCCGACCACGGCACTGCTTTCGGCATTGCGGGGCGCGGCGAAGCGCATCCGGGCGCGATGATCGCGGCGATCGAATTGGCAGCCGAGGCAGCGGAACGCCGCAGCGCCTGCGCGCCCGGCGAGTGACGTCGCCCACCTTCCCCCTGCCTCCCTTGCGGGAGGTAATTGCCCGCTACGGCTTGTCGGCGAGCAAGGCGCTCGGGCAGAACTTCCTGTTCGACGGCCAGCTGCTCGCGCGGATCGCCGCCGTTCCAGGCGACCTGTCCGACGCAGAGGTACTGGAGGTCGGGCCGGGCCCCGGCGGGCTGACCCGCGCCCTCCTCGCGGCAGGCGCAAAGGTCACTGCGATCGAGCGCGACGCGCGCTGCATCCCCGCCCTTGAGGAACTGGGATCGGCCTATCCCGGCCGGCTGCGGGTGATCGAGGGGGACGCGCTAGAGGTGGACGCACCTGCGCTGTTCGAGGGGCGGCCGCACATCGTCGCCAACCTGCCCTATAATGTCGGGACCGCGTTGCTGGTCGGGTGGTTGAGCGGACCTTGGGCGCCGTGGTGGCAATCGCTGACGCTGATGTTTCAGAAGGAGGTCGCCGAGCGGATCGTCGCCACGCCCGACACCACGGCGTATGGTCGGCTGGCGGTGCTGTCGCAATGGCGCAGCACGGCGCGGATCGCGATGCCGGTGCATCGTTCCGCCTTCACGCCGCCGCCCAAGGTCATGTCGGCGGTGGTGGCGATCCGGCCGGCCGAGGCGCCGGCGGGCGTTGAGGTCGGTACGCTGGAGCGGGTGACTGCCGCGGCATTTGGCCAGCGGCGTAAAATGCTGCGGCAAAGCCTGAAGGGTGTTGCGGGCGCGCTGGATGCGCTTGACCATCTCGGCATCGATCCGACCCGCCGCGCAGAGACGCTGGCGGTTGCCGATTTCGTCGCGATCGCCCGATTTATTCGGGGGTAGCGGCGGGCTTCCGGTCCACCTGGGCGGTGGTGACCGGCGGCCCCTTGGCGATCGTTGCGGCAAGCTCGGTCGCCTCGCCGCAACCCGTCTTGCACAGCTTGCGGATCCTGGTCAGGTTCTCGCGCGCCTGGGCGACAGCGCCCTTGGTCACCAG